>NZ_CBFFRJ010000129.1:0-14747 GCF_965644225.1 Phytobacter sp. V91
AATCTGAACCAGATTTAATCTGACAGACACCTGTATAAATAACCGGTAACTGTCAGATCAGGTCTGAGCTAGTACAGTTCATCCGCCACTTCGCAGGTCAACTGGGCTTCGGCCAGGTAGGTATGAATCGGCTCACCCTCATCGTCTTCCATGATCACATGGTACCAGGGCGCGGCGCGGAGCTCGTCGTTCATCGCCACCGCATCATCCGGTAGTTCATCCAGAGAATATTCCGCATCAATATCGAGCACGACGCCCAGATAGCCCAACAGCGAGTGACGAACTTGCTGACCAATACCGAATTTGCTGGCAATCATAGTCACCTCCCAGGATCTTTTACTTACGCAGATATGCGGGCAAAGTTCCAAAAATCAACTTACATGACGCGACAGGCAAACCCTTTCAGATAAAGTCCTTCCGGATAAGGCGCGATAACCGGGTGATCGGCGGCCTGACGGAACTGTTCTATAAATTGTACATCACGACCCGCATCTATTGCGGCATCGGCGATAATTTTCTGGAATAAATCCGTGGTCATCAGGCCTGAGCAGGAGAAGGTCATCAACACGCCGCCGGGATTCAGTAACTGAATGGCTAACATATTGATATCTTTATAGCCCCGGCATGCGCCCTGAAGCTGGCTTTTATTCTCAACAAACTTCGGCGGATCCATGACGATAACGTCAAACTTCTCGCCCTGATCGCGATATTTGCGCAGCAGTTTAAACACATCATCACGCACAAATTCCGCTTTGCTGAGATCGAGCTTGTTCAGTTCCACATTCTTTTTGGCCACATCCAGCGCTTCCTGCGAAGTATCCACGCTGACGACCTGGCGGCAATTGCCCATCAACGCCGAGATGGCAAAGCCACCGGTGTAGGAGAAGCAGTTAAGGACGCGTTTGTCTGCCACATAGCGGCGGGTGGTCAGCCGGCTGTCACGCTGGTCGAGGTAATAACCGGTTTTATGCCCGGCCTGGATATCGACATACAGCTTCATGCCGTTTTCTTCGATCGGCAGCAGTTCAGGCGGTAATTCACCGACCACCAGACCCTGCGTCAGCTCCATCCCCTCTTTTTTACGCACTGCAACGTCACTACGATCGTAGATTGAGCAGGTCGGGTAGAGTGTCTGTAACGCTGACAGGATCGCCGGACGTTGATATTCAGCGCCCGCACTCAGCAACTGAAGCACCAGGAAATTGCCAAATCTGTCGATAGTCACGCCGGGCAGACCGTCGGATTCCCCGGCAATCAGGCGATAGCTGTCCAGACCATCGCGCTGGGCCAGCCAGTCACGCCAGACCTGCGCTTGCTGAATGCGGCGAGTGAAAAAGTCGATGTCGATGATTTCATCTTTGTCGAAAGTCCAGACGCGAGCGCGAATTTGTGATGCCGGAGAGAAAGCGCCCCGTGCCAGCCATTTACCCTGAGCATCGACGATATCGACGGTCTCACCCAGGCTGGCTTTGCCTTCCATTCGGGCAACAGCGCCGGAGAAGACCCACGGATGGCGGCGCAACAACGATTTTTCGCGGCCTTTGGTTAATACTAAACGTGCACTCATAGTCGATTATTCAGTTATCAGGAGAAATTTGGCGCTATTGTCAGGGGTTCATGCAGCAATTGCAACGTGCCAGAGTTTGCTGGCCTGTTGGTGAACCCTGACAAAAGGCTAAAATGAAGACGGACACAGGGTCAGGAGATCGGTATGACGAATGAAGAAGCACCTTATTGCGTAATCTGCTGGGTTCATGGTCGGGTTCAGGGCGTGGGGTTTCGTTACAGTACGCAACACGAGGCGCGGCGTTTAGGTTTAACCGGCTATGCGCGGAATATGGATGATGGTAGCGTTGAGGTGGTTGCCTGTGGTGAGCGCAGGCAGGTTGAGCAACTGCTCGCCTGGTTAAACGCCGGCGGACCACGCTCTGCGCGGGTGGAACGGGTGCTTACGGAACCGCATCACTCCGACAGAGCCTGGACGCATTTTGACATCCGGTATTAAATGCATTTCACCGGTTTAGGCAGGCCAGCGATTTTCGTTGCCTGCTTCGCCGGACCTTTCGGGAACAGACGATACAGATAACGGCTATTGCCTTTTTCTTCACCAAACTTATTAGCCATGGCTTTCACCAGCATACGGATGGCGGGGGAGGTGTTGAACTCCAGGTAAAACTCACGCACAAAGCGCACCACTTCCCAGTGTTCTGTCGAGAGCGTAATCGCTTCGTTTTCGGCAATCGCCTCAGCCAGTGCTTCACTCCACAGCGTCGTGTCTTTCAGATAGCCTTCGCTATCGGTTTCTATCTCGTTGCCTTCAAAGATCATGATTCATCGCAAGGTCAGTCATTTACTGGCTGGCAGTGTAACAAAAAAGAAAGCCCCGCTAAAAGCGGGGCCGGGGTACATCGATGTTTTGCGCTTAGTCGCGGCTGGCGAAGCCGAGAATGCTCAGCAGGCTGACAAAGATGTTGTAGATGGAAACATACAGGCTGACGGTTGCGCGAATGTAGTTGGTCTCGCCACCGTTAATGATGTTGCTGGTTTCATACAGGATGGCGCCGGTAGAAATCAGGATAAACACCGCACTGATGGCCAGATGCAATGCCGGAAGTTGCAGGAAAATATTGGCAACCATTCCGATAAGCACGACCACGACGCCCGCCATCAGCATGCCGCCGAGGAAGGACATGTCCTTACGGGTGGTCAGCACATAGGCTGAGCAGCAGAAGAACACCAGCGCAGTTCCACCCAACGCCAGACCAATTAAATCGCCCATTCCGGCAGAGAGGTAGGCATTAAGCATTGGGCCAAGGATATAGCCCAAAAAGCCAGTGAATGCGAAAGCCGCCAGGATACCGGTGGGTTTGTCAGCCAGTTTATAGGTCAGGAACATCAGACCATACATGCCGACCAGCGTCAGGATCAGGCCCGGAGAAGGAAGCGCCAGCAAGGTGCTCGCGGTTGCGGTGATCGCCGAAAAGGCCAGGGTCAGGCTCAGCAGAAAATAGGTGTTACGCAGCACTTTGTGGGTGCTAAGCAACGATGTACGGTCGCGCGAGGAGGTAATAATACGATCCATGAGGCACTCTCTATTAATGATGTCATTAAGTAACGAGGATAGAAAATCCCCGTTTCCTTACCTAGTTGTTTTACCCATCTTTACTCAAAATGCAAAGCTATCATCTCAGATGTTTATCCTTGATTTATTAAAAATAATGGCATTAATGCGCATTTGTAAAAAATAACCATACCGGTGTCTTATATGTCGCTGAAAAATATTGCTCTGTGCTGTTTTGGGCGCTAAGAGTGTAAGCGCATCGTTAGCAGGAAACTTATCGGGGCGAAGGATATGAAATCACATTATTTAACTCGTATTGCACTTAGTGTCTTAACAATCAGTGGCTTGAGTGCCACTCATTTGGCCCTGGCCGCCGTGGTGCCGGAAGGCACACAACTTGCTGAACGCCAGGAACTGGTGCGAAACAACGGTAGCGAACCGGCCTCACTCGATCCACATAAAGTAGAAAGCGATGTTGAGTTCAACATTATCAGTGATTTGTTCGATGGGCTTGTGGCGGTCACTAAAGACGGCACCATTGAGCCGCGTCTCGCGCAATCATGGGAAACGAAAGACAATATTGTCTGGATCTTCCATCTACGGCCCAAAATAACCTGGTCCGACGGTACCGCGATCACGGCAAAAGACGTGGTCTGGAGCTGGCAACGCCTGGTTGATCCGAAAACCGCCTCCCCTTATGCCAGCTATCCGGGGAATATGCATATTGAGAATGCAAGAGAGATAGCGCTTGGCACAAAAAACCCTGATACCCTTGGCGTAAAGGCGCTGGATGACAGCACGCTTGAAGTTCGTCTGACCCAGCCGACAGCGGCGTTTCTGCCAATGCTTGCCCATCCTTCACTCATCCCGGTCGACAAAATCCTGATTAACCGCTTTGCGGAGAAATGGACCCGTCCGGAACATATTGTCACCAGTGGTGCTTATAAGATCACTGACTGGGTGGTGAATGAAAAAATTGTTGCCGCGCGTAATCCGCGTTACTGGAACAATAAAGCGACGGTCATTAATAAAGTGACGTATTTGCCCATCACCTCTGAAACCGCCGATGTGAATCGCTATAAGGCCGGGGAGATTGATATTACCTATGGCATACCCGTCAATCAGTTCGCCCAGTTGAAAGCAACGCTGGGCAGCCAGGTCAGCGTTCTGCCTTTGCTCTCAACCTATTATTACGAGCTAAACACCACCCGAGCGCCATTTAATGATGCGCGTGTTCGCCGGGCGCTGAATATGGCGCTTGATAAGGACATCATCGCGCAAAAAGTGATGGGGCAGGGGCAGCGTCCGGCATGGCTGGTAAGTCAGCCGGAAATTGGCGGCGTAACGTTGACCACGCCGGACTATGCCGCATGGCCGCTGGAAAAGCGTATCGAAGAGGCGAAAAAGCTGCTTAATGAGGCCGGGTATAATGACGCGCATCCGCTTTCATTCAGGCTGCTCTATAACACCATGGAAACCCATCAGCGGCTGGCCATTGCCGTCAGCTCAATGTGGAAGAAAAACCTCGGCGTTGAGGCGAAGCTGCAAAATCAGGAGTGGAAAACCATGCTCGATACCATGCACACCGGCAACTTCGATGCCGTTCGCTATGCATGGATCGCCGATTATGATGACGCCGCGACCTTTTTGAATAACTTCCGCACTGGCGACAGCGAAAACACCTCGCAGTACAGTAATCCGGCCTATGACGAAATCCTGCTTAATGCGGCGAAGGCGAAAGATGTGGCGCAACGTGGCCACTATTACCAGCAGGCTGAAGACATTCTGGCACGCGATGTCCCGGCCATTCCGTTGTATCACTATGTCCGTACGCATCTGGTTAAGCCATGGGTTGGCGGATTTGCCCCCGATCGGCTGGGAAATTACTACACCAAAGATATCTATATCAAAAAACATGAGGGCTGATGATTCGCGAATTATGCTGATTTAATGGTCAATGTGTTGTTATTTCAGGCGATTAAATCATATTTGGTTGTTTTTCAGGCAAACAGTTAATATCGGGCTTTACAGACGTCATCGGGATGTTTATAGTGCGCCTCATTCCGGAAGTGTGGCCGAGTGGTTGAAGGCACCGGTCTTGAAAACCGGCGACCCGAAAGGGTTCTAGAGTTCGAATCTCTACGCTTCCGCCAGATTAAACAAGGGGTTACCGAAAGGTAGCCCCTTTGTTTTTATGGCTCTTGGAACTTCCATAGAATACGCCCGCTGAATATCTGTTTCTCTTTACTGCGTCCCCCACTATCTGAAATCGATTTAATGCCGTGAGCAGTCTCTGTCCGCGCTGCTGGCCGATTAAGCACCGTCCACAAGTCAGTTCCACACATCCGAACCGGCCCCTGAAAAATTTACACTCCCCCTAATCCCTTCATCCCAAACTGTCCTTTACCTGAAATACATGTTTTCCAGGCACCGGTATCTGAAGCGATGTCTTGATCGCTGGCAAAGATAGATATACTGTATATAAATACAGTATTCATTGGTGGCCATTATGCAATTCATTAAACCCGCAGAGTTGCGCGAAATTGCCGCGCTACCGCTATACAGCGACCTTGTGCAATGTGGGTTCCCCACCCCGGCGGATGACTATATTGAGCAACGAATTGATTTAAATGAGTTATTAGTCCACCACCCCAGCGCAACGTATTTCGTCAAAGCCGCGGGTGACTCCATGACGGAAGGGGGCATTTCCGACGGTGATCTGCTGGTGGTGGACAGTTCGCTGACCGCAGACCACGGCGATATTGTGATTGCTGAAGTGGATGGCGGTTTTACGGTAAAACGTCTTCAACTTCGCCCGACGGTGCAGCTCAACCCGATGAACAGCGCCTGGTCGCCGATCGTGATCGGTTGCGAAGACAGGCTCGATATCTTCGGGGTCGTCACGTTTATCGTGAAAGCGACACGCTGATGTTTGCCCTCTGCGATGTGAATGCGTTTTATGCGTCCTGTGAGACAGTGTTCAGGCCAGATCTGCGCGGGCGGCCGGTGGTCGTTCTCAGCAACAACGACGGCTGTGTGATTTCCCGTAGCGCTGAGGCAAAGTCGCTGGTGGTGATGGGCGAGCCCTATTTCAAACAGAAAGAGGCGTTTCGCCGCCACGATATTGCCGTGTTCTCCAGCAACTATGAGCTGTATGCGGACATGTCGCACCGGGTTATGACGACGCTGGAGGAGATAACCCCACGCATAGAAATTTACAGTATCGATGAGGCATTTTGTGACCTGACTGGGGTCAGCAACTGCCGGGTGCTGGAGACGTTCGGGCGGGAAATCAGGCAGACCCTTTTGCAGAGGACGCATTTAACGGTGGGGGTGGGCATCGCGCCGACCAAAACGTTAGCCAAACTGGCCAATCACGCGGCGAAAAAATGGCAGGAGCAAACCGGTGGCGTCGTTGACCTGTCGAATGTTGAGAGACAGCGGCGATTAATGGCGCGGGTACCCGTCGAGGACGTCTGGGGCGTAGGGCGTCGAATCAGTAAAAAGCTGAACGCGCTGGGTATCAAAACCGCGTTGGATTTATCAGAGCAATCCACCTGGGTTATCCGCAAACACTTTAACGTCGTGCTGGAGCGAACCATCAGGGAGTTGCGGGGCGAGCCCTGCCTTGAGCTGGAAGAGTTTGCACCGGCGAAGCAGGAAATTATGTGCTCGCGGTCGTTCGGCGATCGCATCACCGATTATGAGGATATGCGCCAGGCGATTTGTTCCTACGCGGCGCGCGCAGCGGAAAAGCTCCGGGGCGAACACCAGTATGCCCGGTTTATTTCGGCGTTTATTAAAACCAGCCCCTTTGCGCCCAATGAGCCGTATTACGGCAACAGTGCGTCAGTGAAGCTCCTTACCCCGACGCAGGACAGCAGGGATATCATTGCGGCGGCCACGCGCTGTCTGGACGCCATCTGGAAAAAGGGCCACCGGTACCAGAAAGCCGGGGTCATGCTCGGCGATTTTTTCAGCCAGGGCGTCGCACAGCTTAATTTATTTGATGAGAATGCGCCGCGCGCTAACAGTGATTCGCTTATGACTCTGCTGGATAAACTAAATGCAAAGAATGGGAAGGGGACACTGTATTTCGCCGGGCAGGGCACTCAGCAACAGTGGCAAATGAAAAGGGAAATGCTGTCGCCACGCTATACCACGCGATACTCAGATATTCTTGTCGTAAGGTAATGGGTAATAAGTTATTGAAGGCAAATAAAACCCGCCGCGCTTTACCCGGCAGGGGCGCCATAACGTTCCCCACACCGGTCTCTGGCACGGTCGACAATACTGTTAATTTGCTCCGTTAATAACCTTTGTTCTCGTAACGGATATTCCCGGCCCAGGGCGTGGTATTTATCACGACCTAAGCGATGGTAAGGAATGATTTCATAGCTAACCTCGGGCAGAGGAAGAATAAAATCAATAATCGCGTCGATATCGTGCTGAGTTGCATTAAATCCCGGGATCAACGGCGTCCGCACGTGAATCGGCAACGCAGGGAATGTGTGACGTAAACGGCGAAGATTATTCAGGATCGTGCGATTAGTGCGTTGGGTAAACCGGCGATGCTGTACATCATCAAGACTTTTAATATCGAAATATACCGTATCGGCGTAAGGCGCAATGGTATGCAAGGTTGTCCAGTTTGCATCTCCGCAGGTTTCCAGCAAGGTATTGATATGCCGGTTTTGGGCCTCCTGCAATAAGGCCAGCGTAAATGCACTTTGCATCAGAGGCTCACCGCCGCTGAGCGTTAAGCCGCCTCCGGAGCGCTGATAAAAAATAGCCTCGGACTCAATAAGATCCAGCACCTGTCCTGCATGCATTTGTTCACCAAAATGACGTAATGCTTTTGTCGGGCATTGCGCGCTGCATTGCAGGCACCCGGAGCAACGGTTGCGATCAATCTGTATTTCACCTGCCGCTGCGTAGCTCAGCGCGGCGGTTTCACACTGCGGCTGGCACAGGCCGCAAAACGCCTGACCCAGGCATTTGCGGGGATCCAGTGCGATTTCTGGCGTTCCGTACTGAGATTCTGGGTTGCTGCACCACGCACAGCGCAGCGGGCAGCCTTTTAAAAACACCACCGTGCGGATCCCCGCGCCATCATGCAGAGAGTAGCGCTGAATATTGAATACCCAGCCGGTTATCTGTTCGGTGGCGGTCGCCATAACATCATCCTGTAGAAGAAAAATCGGGACAGCCACCGGCGGCAGGGCGGTGGCTGCGGGGTGCTAGAATGCCTCATGCCCGGTGCGGGCAATCAGGTCATCCTGTAAATCGGGCGATAAATCGGTGAACCAGGCGCTGTAGCCCGCAATGCGCACAATAAGCCCCCGATAGCGGTCCGGATCGGCTTTTGCCGCCAGCAGCGTTTCGCGGTTTATTACGTTGAACTGCACATGCCACAGTTTGAGGTCGCACCACGCCCTGATCAAATCGCACAGTTTGCGGGTTCCCGCTTCGCCTGCGACGATAGATGGGGTGAATTTAATGTTCAGCAGCCGTGCCGCCCGCTCCCGATACTGATAGTTCTTGGTCTTGTAATTTGACAGCAGCACCGCAGTCGGCCCTTCGGCGTCACAGCCCTGAGATGCCGACGACCCGTCAGACAACGGCATCCACGCCAGGCGACCATTAGGCGTGGCGTGAACCACTTTGCCAAAGGGCACGTGGGAGGTAAAAGGCACCAGTCGCAGATCGAGATGCACGCCGAGAGTCTGCGAATACTGGCGTGTAAATTCCAGGCAGGCTTTATCCAGCGCTTTGCCAATATCGTCAGCGTAGGGATTGTTGTTGCCATATTTTGGGGCGCTCATCAGCAGGGCACGCAGCACCTGGTGATGCTCAAAGTTATCTTCCAGCGCTGTCAGCAGTTGCGACAGGGTGATCCGCTTTTCGTCATAGACCCATTTTTTAATGGCTGCCAGCGAATCAATGACTGTCCCGTAACCCATAAATTCGAAGTAACCTAAATCGATTCCCCCCTCAATGACGGGCTGGTGGATGTCCTTACAGGCATCCATCGCTAAATCATGCAGCGCCGTCCCCAGCGGCCAGGCAAAATGTTTCGCCCGCAAATCGATAATTACTTTTTGCTGAATAAAGGCGTGACGAAGAAAATTAATATGCTGTCTGAGATAGGCATCCCAGAACATTTCCCAGGTGGCGAAGGTCAATGGATCTCCCGTTTCCAGCCCCAGTAATTCAGCTCCGTGGCGCTGCATCCGCCCGTTATAGAGCGTCATTTCCAGCGCGGCGGGGAAATTAATGTAGGCGCAAGGGCTGGTGTAGGTGTCCCGGTTTGGCATACGGCATTCCGCGCATCCGGACACCGCATAGTCATAAGCCTGTAAGAATGTCGCCCCTTTGGAAAGCAGAAGGGGAACCACTTCCTCATCATTAATCAGTTTCGGAAAGCCGGTGCCCTCTTTAATGGTTTCGGCAATATCATGCAGAAAGCGCGCCGGGGTACGGTTATGGATGCGGGCGGCTAAATCAGGGTAGTGCAGCGGGAATTCTCGCTTTGAACGTAAAAACAGGTGCGACAACGCATTGGTGGCGTCCATCCCTTCAGGAGTTTGTCCGCCGATAGTCACTGCTTCCCAGTGGGCATAGCCTTCGTTAAATGCGCCGCCGGTCGCTGAAATATACAGATCCACGAACTGGGCCATCGAGACCCAGACGCAGGACAGCCACTCCAGCACCTGCTCGTCGTTAAGAATGCCTTTTTCGATATCACGCTGATAATAAGGAAACAGGTACTGATCCATGCGGCCATTGGAAATAATGGTCCCCGTTTTCTGCTCCATACGCGAGAACAGCTGGGTGAACCACTGCGCCTGCAAGGCGTCACGAAAATCCCGCGCCGGGTTCTCAGGCACCCATTCGCAGCGCTCGGCAATGTCCAGCAGCTCCTGGCGTCGCCGTGGGCTGGCCTCTTTCTCCGCCAGCGTTCTGGCCAGATGAGCATGACGTTGCGCCCACAATACGATGGCGTCGGAGGTAATAATGATCGCCTGGAGAAACGGCGCTTTCTCTACATTATCAACGGGGTTGAGGGGATCTAACTGCGCCAGGCGCTGCTCAGCATCCTGGCGGATGCCCTTAAACCCCAGGCGTAAGACCTTCTCATAATCATGAACCCATTGAATGGATGAACGAAAAGACGAGGTCTCATTGACGATAAAGCGGGAGGTCAGCCGATCCTTCGGATCATACGTCAGGCGCAGCGTCTCTTCCGGCAATGCCTGAGATAAATGTTCGTGGTAGGTTTTGCCCTGCCAGTAAGGTGAAATCTCCTGCCGGATAATCAGACTGTCCTGTTGCTCAATGGTAAAAGGGGACGCCTGACGAGCAGGTAGCTGGCTTATCGCCGTATCGAGAAAATCGCCATCAAGTTCAGGATACAAAATACCGTAGCGCCCCGGTTTGCCAGCGCGCCCCACAATAAGTTGCTCATCGTCGATATACACCGTGATGTGCTGCGCAATGTGATACATCGCTTTTGCCCAACGCAAAATCAGCAATTGCCCCTCGGTTGCACGCATCGACTCCGTAAAGTAGCGGGCGCGCTCAACATCAATGCCGGGCTTACCTTGCTGGATCTCAGCGAGGATCTTATCTGTTCTGCGTGACGCCCCGGCGCGAGGGGCTGAACCGGGTTGCAAAATGCGCGCTTCCTGTGGGCTTAATACCGTCTCTTCCAGGCTCATTGCCGTCTCCCGTTGTAGGTCATCGCACTGTCTGCTGGGTTGTCAGCAGGGACATCGTGCCGGTTAAAAATGTGTTCCAGAACCTGGTTTTCCAGCGCTGCCAGACGCGCCTGACTCCGCTGTCGTGGGCGAGGCAGATCGACAGCCACATCCAGGCCAATCGCACCCTGTTCAATGAGGATCACCCGATCGGCAATGCTGACCGCTTCGCTGACATCGTGCGTGACCAGCAGAATGGTAAACCCTTGCTCCGACCATAACCGCGCAATCAGTTGCTGCATTTCAATGCGCGTCAGGGCATCCAGCGCCCCAAGCGGCTCATCGAGCAGCAATACTCGCGGGCGATGGATCAGCGCTCTGGCCAGTGCCACGCGCTGCTTTTGCCCACCGGACAGCGCCGACGGCCAGTCGTTCTCACGACCGGCAAGCCCAACGGAAGAGAGGACGTCTTCGGCCTGCGCTCGCCAGTCGCCCGTCAGGCCGATGCCGACATTTTCAATCACTGTTTTCCACGGCAGCAGCCTGGCATCCTGAAACATCAAACGGATATCCTGGCGAAAGTGGTGGAGCGGTTGATTTCCCGAGAGCAGCTGGCCGCTACTGGGCTTCTCCAGTCCGGCAAACAGGCGCAGCAGAGTGCTTTTGCCGCAGCCGCTGCGCCCGACAATCGCCACAAACTGCCCGGCGGGGATCTGCAAATCCAGCGCGTTTAATACATTGCGCTGCCTGAAATGTTTACCTAATTGCTGTGTGGCCAGGGGGATGCCCTGATTCACCGAATAGATTCGCGCACTCATGCTTCTTCACCTCCGGCGGTCTGGTATGTGGGGTGCCAGCGCAACCAGCGGCGTTCTAACAAACGGGCGGCAATATCTGCCAGCTTGCCCAGCACGGCGTACAGGATGATGGCCATCACTACCACATCCGTTTGCAGGAACTCACGGGCATTCATCGCCAGATAGCCGATGCCGGAACTGGCTGAGATGGTCTCGGCCACAATCAGCGTCAGCCACATCAGCCCCAGCGCGAAGCGCACCCCAACCAGAATGGAGGGCAACGCGCCGGGGAGAATGACCTGGCAAAACAGCGCAAACCCGGATAACCCGTAGTTCCTCGCCATTTCCAGCAGTCCGGCATCCACATGACGAACCCCGTGGCTGGTATTGAGATAGATCGGGAAAAAGGTGCCAAGGGCGACGAGGAAAAGTTTGGCGGACTCATCAATGCCGAACCACAGAATAACCAGCGGGATCAGCGCCAGATGCGGGACGTTGCGCACCATCTGTACCGTGCTGTCGATAAGCAGTGCGCCAGAGCGCGACAACCCGGTAATCAGCCCCAGCAGCAGGCCGATGCTGCCGCCAATGCCAAACCCGACGGCCGCGCGCCAGCTACTGATCGCCAGGTGTTGCCATAATTCACCGCTGTACGCCAGCGACCAGCCCGCTTTAAGCACCGCACCAGGCGCCGGCAGTATGCGGGTGGAGAGCCAGCCGGACATTACCGCGCCTTGCCAGAACACAAGCAGCAGCAGCGGGATCAACCAGGGGGTCAGCCGTGTCAGCACGGGCTTAAACACTCTGTTCATCGCATTGATTTCCTGTGAAATAAAGAGGCTTATTGCGGCTGTTGCCAGACTGACTGCCTGATATCCAGCTGTTTGGGGATGATTTTCAACGCCGTAAAGGTATCGGCAATGCGCTGCTGGCTGGCGATGACCTCCGGTGAAATAAACCGGGCGTCATAACCCTGACGCTCGACCGCGACCTGGGTGATATCTTCCGGCAGCCCTAACAAGGGGGCTATCTGGCGGGTGACGGCCTGCGGATCCTGGGTGGCTTTGCTACCAATAAGCCGAATTTCTTCGATCAGTGCAGCGATCACTTTTGGATGCTGGCTGGCGAAATTACGCGTCGCCAGGTAGAACTGGTAGTTGTTGACAATCCCGCGCCCGTCACGCAAAACGCGGGCATGAATTTGATGTTCTGCGGCGGCACTGAACGGATCCCAGATAACCCAGGCATCGACGCTGCCATTTTCAAATGCGGCGCGAGCGTCGGCAGGCGGTAAATATACCGGGGTGATATCACTGTATTTTAGCCCGGCATCTTCTAATGCCCGCACCAATAAATAGTGAACATTTGACCCCTTATTTAAGGCAACCTTTTTGCCTTTTAAGTCGGCGACGGATTTGAGGGGAGAATGCTGTGGAACCAGAATAGCTTCTGCCGTTGGTGAAGCCGGTTCATTGGCGACATAAACCAGATTTGCCCCAGCGGCCTGGGCAAAAACGGGCGGTGTTTCGCCGGTAAAGCCAAAATCAACCGAACCGACATTAAGCCCTTCTAACAGTTGCGGGCCGCCCGGGAATTCAGTCCACTTGACCCCGACACCCTGCGACGCTAAACGTTTCTCCAGTGAACCGGCTCCTTTCAGCAATACCAGCGTGGTGGCTGATTTTTGGTAACCGATGCGTAAAGTTTCCTGTGAAAAAACCTGTCCGGAAAAAAGTACAGAAATAATAAAAAGAAAGAAATAACGGCAAGTGGCTGTCATAGTTATACCCATAAGCGAGGAGATAAAATCGCATCCTGGTCGTTATTCGCAGATGGGTAAAATATTACTTAATAATAACCATATCCTTATTTTAACTAAGGGAATCGGCGGCTGTTTTTAATATTTTCGCTGGCGAAAATGTTATCAGGCATCTTCGGGTATTTAAAATCTGTTAAATCTTAAGCAATAAAATACAGAGAAAAGGGCAATCTGTATTTCATTTGATTTACTCGATGCCTGTTTTCACCTTTGCTATGTCGAAAAAAGCATATGGCCCGATCGACAAATTTTACGATGTCGCGAGCGGAAACCGCTCCTGGCTACCCGCTCTTCATTTGTTGCTGAACAGAAAAACAGCGGTACAATGCGCAGACGTAACATGTTCATTCTCCTTCATTGCAGACATCCATGATCGCGATTAAAACGCTTGGCCTGAGCTTTCTTTGTATTGTTCTGTTCTCGCTGGTGGTAAGCCAGGTCCAGGCCGTGCATCAGCGGCAGTCCCTGCCCGAGGAAGGGTGGTGGTCTGCCCGACGTGACTCTGCAGGCTTAGCGCCCAATCCCCGGGATAATGCCCGCCAGGCCATTGTTCAGGTTTACGCCGCGCCCACCTGGGGCTGGAAAGGGATTGTGGCGGTGCATCCGTGGATCATTTTTAAACCTGCCGGGGAAACGGAATATTACCGCTATGAAGTGATCGCCTGGGGCGGCGGTGAGAAAGTACGGCTCAATCGCAACCCGGCGGATGGCTACTGGTATGGCGCCCGGCCCCGTCTGCTGGTGGAACATCGTGGGCCAGAAGCACAGGCCATGATCCCACAAATTAAGGCCGCGATTGCCTCTTATCCATGGCCGAACACTTACCACGCCTGGCCTGGCCCTAACAGCAATACCTTTATTGCCCATATTGGACGCGAAGTGCCTGCGCTGAAACTGGATATGCCCGCCAACGCGGTGGGAAAAGATTACCGTTCGCTGCAAAACCCCATCGGATTGCCGCCGTCAGGGCGTGGCGTGCAGTTATCGCTGCTGGGGGTTGCAGGCGTGACGCTCGGTGCAGAAGAGGGCGTTGA
Organism: Phytobacter sp. V91; assembly: GCF_965644225.1. Lineage (NCBI taxonomy): Bacteria > Pseudomonadati > Pseudomonadota > Gammaproteobacteria > Enterobacterales > Enterobacteriaceae > Phytobacter > Phytobacter sp. V91. Next base: position 14,412 of record NZ_CBFFRJ010000129.1, read on the forward strand.
ACTCAAAGTCCTGGGGCTAAATGTCGGGTTCAATATCTGGCCGCTGCGCTTACGCTTACCGTTTATTGGCGGGTTAGGGCGAGATAATGAGCAGAAGAATACTGCGGACGAGAGTCAGTTATAGCAGCACATCATCTTTATGCCCTTAACTGAATTCATCAGCAAATACCGTAGTATTATTTTTTGACAATATACTTATACCCAGAATACTTCGAGTTGCAGGAGCCAGTGAACCCAAGTCAGTCGTAGGGATAGGTTGTTTAAGGAAGGTGCGATTTAATCGGTGGGGTTCAGTGGAGTCCTTATCTGTATTAGCCTTACCTTAGCTGAGCTGTA
>NZ_CBFFRJ010000130.1:0-14658 GCF_965644225.1 Phytobacter sp. V91
TCTCTTCTGATTTGTTAGCGCAACCAGTAGATCACACTTCATCGTGCCTTTCACTTTTTCTGGGGATTCCTCAGCCCTGTGGGAGAGGGCCGGGGTGAGGGCATCAGACCGCACGTGCCCACAATGGGGGGACATCAGCCCGCAGCTCCCTCAATTCCATCTTTCCCCCCTTCACATTCCCATCATCTCTCTGACGCCTGGTTGTCACTTCATTGTAATTAAACGGTTATTTTTCTGTCATTCGAGCGTGTCATGTTACCTCGCGAGCATAAAACGCGTGATATCGCGCATCCGGCACAACAAGAGAGAAAACCGAATGACACCGTTACGACACACAGCTTTAGGTCTGGCACTTGGGTTGATCTTCGCAGGCAACGCAATGGCCGCTACATCGATCCCGTTCTGGCATTCCATGGAAGGGGAACTGGGCAAAGAAGTTGAATCCCTGGCGCAACGTTTTAACGAAACCCACCCGGATTACAAAATTGTGCCGGTCTACAAGGGCAACTATGAGCAGAGCCTGAGTGCCGGTATTGCTGCGTTCCGTACCGGTAACGCCCCTGCCATGCTGCAGGTGTATGAAGTGGGTACGGCAACCATGATGGCTTCTAAAGCTATTAAGCCGGTGTATGAAGTTTTCAAAGATGCGGGTATCAACTTTGATGAGTCGCAGTTCGTGCCGACCGTTTCCGGCTACTACACCGACTCTAAAACCGGTCACCTGCTTTCTCAGCCGTTCAACAGCTCCACGCCGGTGCTGTACTACAACAAAGATGCCTTCAAAAAAGCTGGCTTAGACCCAGAGCAGCCGCCGAAAACCTGGCAGGATCTGGCAGCCTACACCGCCAAACTGAAAGCCGCAGGTATGAAATGTGGTTACGCCAGTGGCTGGCAGGGTTGGATCCAGATTGAAAACTTCAGCGCCTGGCACGGTCTGCCAGTGGCAACCAAAAATAACGGTTTTGACGGTACTGATGCGGTACTGGAATTCAACAAGCCGGAGCAGGTGAAGCACATCGCTTTGCTGGAAGAACTCAACAAGAAGGGCGATTTCAGCTACTTCGGTCGTAAAGATGAGTCCACTGAGAAGTTTTATAACGGTGACTGCGCCATTACCACCGCCTCTTCTGGCTCCCTGGCCGATATTCGCCATTACGCCAAATTTAACTACGGTGTTGGCATGATGCCTTACGACGCTGACGTTAAAGGCGCGCCGCAGAACGCCATTATCGGTGGGGCGAGCCTGTGGGTGATGCAGGGTAAAGACAAAGCCACCTATACCGGTGTTGCTCAGTTCCTGGAATTCCTCGCTAAACCAGAAAATGCTGCCGAATGGCACCAGAAAACCGGCTATCTGCCGATCACCACGGCGGCCTATGAGCTGACCCGTAAAGAGGGCTTCTATGATAAGAACCCTGGTGCCGATATCGCGACTCGTCAGATGCTGAACAAGCCGCCGTTGCCGTTCACCAAAGGTTTGCGCCTGGGCAACATGCCGCAGATCCGTACCATCGTGGATGAAGAGCTGGAAAGCGTCTGGACCGGCAAGAAAACCCCTCAGCAGGCACTGGATGCGGCTGTCGAGCGTGGTAACCAACTGCTGCGCCGTTTCGAGCAATCCACTAAGTCTTAATTTAAACCTTAACCCTCACCCTAACCCTCTCCCTCAAGGGGAGAGGGGACTGTCCGGTGCGGCTTTTTCTCTCTCACTCATCTGAACGGAGAGAATTGCACGGTGCAGTCTTTTCTCCCTCGCCCCTTTGGGGAGAGAGCAGGGGTGAGGGGACAAGAATTTTACGCTGAGCTTAACTATGTCCTCATCCCGTCCGGTGTTTCGTTCGCGCTGGCTGCCCTATCTGCTGGTCGCGCCCCAACTGGTTATCACCGTTATCTTCTTTATCTGGCCTGCGGGCGAGGCGCTGTGGTATTCCGTACAAAGCGTTGATCCCTTTGGGCTTTCCAGTACCTTTGTCGGCCTGGATAACTTTGTTGCCCTGTTTCATGACAGCTACTATCTGGACTCCTTCTGGACGACGATGCGTTTTAGCGCGCTTGTGACCTTTTTCGGCCTGTTCACCTCGCTCTTCTTTGCCGCCCTCGTGGATAACGTGGTGCGCGGCAGCCGTATTTACCAGACGCTGATGCTGCTGCCTTACGCAGTCGCCCCCGCGGTTGCCGCCGTATTATGGATCTTTCTCTTTAACCCGGGACGCGGGTTAATTACCCATTTCCTTGAGCAGTTTGGTTACGACTGGAACCATGCGCAGAACAGCGGCCAGGCCATGTTCCTGGTGGTCTTTGCGTCAGTCTGGAAGCAGATTAGTTACAACTTCCTGTTCTTCTTTGCTGCTCTGCAATCTATTCCTCGCTCGCTGGTGGAAGCCGCCGCGATCGATGGCGCCGGGCCGATACGCCGCTTCTTTAAGTTGTCCTTGCCGCTGATCGCCCCGGTGAGTTTCTTCCTGCTGGTGGTCAATCTGGTATACGCCTTCTTCGACACCTTCCCGGTGATCGATGCCGCGACGGCGGGTGGCCCGGTACAGGCGACGACCACGCTGATTTATAAGATTTACCGCGAAGGTTTTGTCGGCCTGGATCTCTCAGCCTCTGCCGCGCAGTCAGTGGTGCTGATGCTGCTGGTTATCGTGCTGACGGTGGTTCAGTTCCGTTATGTTGAAAGTAAGGTGCGCTACCAATGATTGAGAATCGCCCCGGACTAACCGTATTCAGCCATATCATGCTGATTCTGGGCATCGTGACCATCCTGTTTCCGATGTACGTTGCTTTTGTCACCGCCACGCTGGATATCAATGCCGTTTACGACACGCCGATGACGCTGATCCCCGGCGGCCACTTGTGGGAAAACCTGAGCACTATCTGGACCCAGGGTGTTGGGGTGAACAGTGCGCCATTCTGGCTGATGCTGACCAACAGTTTCGTGATGGCGTTTTCTATTACGGTGGGCAAAATCGCCGTCTCCATGCTCTCGGCCTTTGCCATCGTCTGGTTCCGCTTCCCGCTGCGTAATCTTTTCTTCTGGATGATCTTTATCACGCTGATGCTGCCGGTCGAAGTGCGTATTTTCCCGACGGTGGAAGTCATAGCCAACCTGAAAATGCTCGACAGCTACACCGGGCTGACGCTGCCGCTGATGGCTTCTGCGACAGCCACCTTCCTGTTCCGCCAGTTCTTTATGACGCTGCCGGATGAGCTGATTGAAGCTGCGCGCATTGATGGCGCCTCGCCGATGCGCTTTTTTTGGGACATCGTGCTGCCGCTGTCAAAAACCAATCTGGCGGCGCTGTTTGTTATCACTTTTATCTACGGCTGGAACCAGTATCTGTGGCCGCTGTTGATTGTCAGTGACGTCAATCTTGGTACTGCGGTTGCGGGTATCAAGGGGATGATCGCCACCGGCGAAGGCACCACACAATGGAACCAGGTGATGGCAGCGATGCTGCTCACGTTGATCCCTCCGGTCGTTATCGTTTTAGCCATGCAACGTGCGTTCGTTCGTGGCCTGGTTGATAGTGAGAAATAAGATGGCAGGATTAAAAATACAGGCCGTTACCAAAAGCTGGGACGGTGGCAAAACCCAGGTTATTCAGCCCTTAACACTGGATGTGGGCGACGGCGAATTTATTGTAATGGTTGGCCCCTCTGGCTGCGGTAAATCTACTTTACTACGTATGGTGGCCGGGCTTGAACGCGTGAGTTCAGGCGATATCTGGATCGACAGCCAGCGGGTGACAGAAATGGAACCCAAAGATCGCGGCATCGCGATGGTGTTTCAGAACTACGCCCTCTATCCGCATATGAGCGTGGCGGAGAATATGGCGTGGGGACTGAAAATTCGCGGCATGGGCAAAGAGCACATTGCAGAGCGGGTGAAGGAAGCGGCCCGTATTCTGGAACTGGAAAACCTGTTACAGCGCCGTCCGCGTGAGTTGTCCGGCGGGCAGCGTCAGCGTGTGGCTATGGGCCGCGCAATTGTACGCGATCCGGCGGTGTTCTTATTCGATGAGCCGCTGTCTAACCTTGATGCCAAACTGCGCGTTCAGATGCGCCTTGAGCTTCAGCACCTGCATCGTCGCCTGAAAACCACCTCCCTGTACGTGACGCACGATCAGGTGGAGGCCATGACCCTCGCCCAGCGCGTGATGGTGATGAACAAAGGCGTGGCGGAGCAAATTGGCACCCCGATTGAAGTCTATGAAAAACCGGCCAGCCGTTTTGTGGCGAGTTTTATTGGCAGCCCGGCGATGAACCTGCTGGACGGGCGCATCAGCCATACCGGTACCCATTTTGAGCTCGACAGCGGTATGGCCCTGCCGGTGAACTGGTTCTATCGGGGTTATGCCGGGCGTAAAATGACCTTGGGTATCCGCCCGGAACATATTGCGCTAAGCTCACAGGCCGCAGGTGGTGTGCCGCTGGTGCTGGATACGCTCGAAATGCTCGGCGCGGATAATCTGGCCCACGGTCGCTGGGGGGATCACAAACTGGTGGGTCGCCTGCCGCACCAGGAGCGTCCGGTGCAGGGCAGCACCTTATGGCTGCATTTGCCGGAAAATCACCTGCATCTCTTCGACGGTGAAACAGGACAACGCGTATGAGTAACTGGCCTTACCCCCATATTGTCGCCCACCGCGGCGGCGGAAAACTTGCGCCTGAAAACACCCTGGCGGCGATTGATGTGGGCGCTCGTTATGGCCACACCATGATTGAGTTTGACGTAAAGCTGTCAAAAGACGGGCATATTTTCCTGCTCCATGATGACAACCTTGAGCGTACCAGCAACGGCTGGGGTGTGGCGGGAGACCTGGAGTGGAGCGCGCTGCTGAATGTGGATGCAGGTAGCTGGTTTAGCGGCGAATTTAAAGGTGAGCCGCTGCCGCAACTGGTTGATGTGGCCGCACGCTGCCGCGACCACGGAATGAAGGCGAATATCGAAATCAAACCGACGACAGGCACCGGCCCGCTGACCGGGAAAGTGGTGGCGCTGGCGGCCCGGGAATTATGGCAGGGCATGGTTGCTCCGCTCTTGTCCTCGTTTGAGATTGATGCGCTGGAAGCGGCTCAGCAGGCCGCGCCGGAATTACCGCGTGGTCTGTTGCTCGACGAGTGGCGTGATGACTGGCAGGCACTGACGACGCGGCTTGGCTGTGTGTCCATTCATCTGAATCATCGTCTTCTCGACGAAGCGCGGGTGGCGATGTTACGTGATGCGGGGCTACGCATTCTGGTCTATACCGTCAACAACCCGCAGCGTGCTGCCCAGCTGTTACGTTGGGGCGTTGACGCAATTTGTACCGATGCTATCGACCTTATCGGGCCTGATTTTCAGCCTTAAGGCGTCACCGTTTTGAGGGGAATATTGGCCTGCGGCGTGCTTATCGTCGTCTGATTCAGCATGCCGTTGGTCTGTTTGCGCGGCAACGTATGCTGTTGTTGCATTAAGGTGCTGTCACTGTTCTGGCGCTGGTTCAGCATGCTGCCGTTATTGTTGGGCAGCATTTGCTTGCCTGCATCAAGCTCCCCTGGTTGCGATCTTTTTACCCGCTGACTGTTGTTATTAATCTGTGCTTCCAGGTGCTGCTGCTGGAGGCGGGACTGGGTCTGCACACTCTGATTCAACTTAAGCTTCTGCTGCTGTTGCTGATTGAGCATTTGCGTCTGCATGCGCTGCTGCGTTGGGTTCTGATAGCCCGGCAGGTTAGGGTTATTCAGGGTATTAATCGGCTGGGCAAAGGCGGTGAGGGGTAACAGTACCGCTACAAGAATCAGTCTTTTCATCGTCATTTCCTCCTTCTGAGGCTTTTCTTAAGTTTACTCGCTTTCCTTCATTACGATGATTTTTTAGGAGTTCTGAACCAGGCTTATGCGGGGACTGTCGCCCCAACTGACGGAGATCGACGATGATGAAACAGACGTTTGCCCGGTGGGTGCTCATTGCTGCTCTGACGGCGGGTGGGGGTTTTAGTGTTACAGCCGCCCCGCAGCCAGCGGCGGAGGCATCCCCGGTATCTTATGGCGTTGAGGCTGATGTTTTTCACCCGGTACGGGCGAAGCAGGGAATGGTGGCATCGGTGGATGACACCGCGACCCGCGTGGGTGTCGATATCCTTAAACAGGGCGGCAATGCTATTGATGCGGCGGTGGCGGTCGGTTATGCGCTGGCGGTTACTCATCCCCAGGCTGGCAACCTGGGGGGCGGCGGATTTATGCTTATCCGCACTAAAGAGGGAAAAACCACGGCTATAGATTTCCGTGAAATGGCGCCTGCTGCCGCCACTCGCGATATGTTCCTCGACGATCAGGGTAATCCTGACAGCAAAAAATCCCTCACTTCACATTTAGCCTCAGGTACGCCCGGAACGGTGGCGGGCTTCTCGCTGGCGCTGGAAAAATACGGCACGCTGCCGCTTAACAAAGTGGTGCAACCGGCAATCAAGCTGGCGAAACAGGGGTTTGTCGTCAACGATGCGTTAGCTGATGATTTGAAAACCTATGGCAGCGAAGTATTGCCCAACCACGAAAACAGTAAAGTCATCTTCTGGAAAGACGGCGAGCCGCTGAAGAAAGGCGACAAGCTGGTGCAGGCTAATCTGGGCAAGAGCCTTGAGATGATTGCCGAGAAAGGCCCGGATGCCTTCTACAAAGGGACAATTGCCGATCAGATTGCCCAGGAGATGAGTAAAAACGACGGTCTTATCAGCAAAGAGGATCTGGCTAACTACAAAGCGGTTGAGCGCACGCCCATCAGTGGGGAGTATCGCGGCTATCAGGTCTTCTCTATGCCGCCGCCTTCTTCCGGCGGGATCCACATCGTACAGATCCTCAATATCCTTGAGAACTTCCCACTCGCTAAATACGGCTTTGGTAGCGCGGATGCCATGCAGGTGATGGCCGAAGCGGAAAAATATGCCTATGCCGACCGCTCGGAATACCTGGGCGATCCGGATTTTGTCACCGTTCCCTGGCAGGCGCTGACCAGTAAGGAGTACGCCAAATCGCTGGCGGCGCAAATCGACGTCAACAAAGCCAGACCCTCGAGTCAAATCCGCCCGGGTAAGCTGGAGCCTTACGAAAGTAATCAAACCACCCACTACTCAGTGGTGGATAAAGAGGGCAATGCCGTTGCGGTGACCTATACCCTCAACACGACCTTTGGTTCAGGGATTGTGGCGGGTAATACCGGTATTCTGCTGAACAACGAGATGGATGATTTTTCCGCCAAACCTGGGGTGCCGAACGTTTACGGGCTGGTGGGCGGTGATGCCAACGCCGTTGGGCCTGGCAAGCGTCCGCTGTCTTCGATGTCACCAACTATTGTGGTGAAAGACGGGAAAACCTGGCTGGTGACCGGGAGCCCTGGCGGCAGCCGAATTATCACCACGGTGCTGCAAATGGTGGTGAACAGTATTGATTTTGGGATGAACGTTGCTGAAGCCACCAATGCGCCACGTTTCCATCATCAATGGCTACCGGATGAATTACGGGTCGAGAAAGGCTTTAGTCCGGATACCATTAAGCTGCTGGAACAGAAAGGGCAAAAAGTGGTGCAGAAAGCCGCAATGGGCAGTACGCAAAGTATTATGGTGGGCCTGGATGGCACATTGTACGGCGCATCTGACCCGCGCACGGTGGATGATTTAACGGCGGGATATTAATGTTCCTGCGGCCCTCTCCGTGGTCGGGAGAGGGCTGAACTGACGTTACTGTTTGATTCGCGCCATAAAACAGGCATCAATATACTCGCCGTTACGCAGGGCGAATTGCTTCCCGATACCTTCGGTTTCAAAACCAAACTTGCGATAGAGCGCAAGCGCCGAGGCATTATCGACGAAAACCGTCAGTTCAATGCGCTCAATGCGTAACCAGTTATCGCAGAGATTAACCATTTCGCGCATCAGGGTCGTGCCAACGCTGCGTCCGCGAAATTCATGGGCGACACTGATCCCAAAAGTAGCAACGTGGCTACGGCGCGGGTTTTGCTCCACGTCGACCACCAGGTGACCGACCACGACATCGTCAATGCAGGCTACCAGATGGCGGCGACCTGGCTGCGGTTTTAGCCTCTCCTGCCACATTTCCATCGAGGGATGAGGGAGTTGTAGCGTGTCATGATAGACCTCCGGATGCGTGGTTATGTGGCGTAAAGGCTCGGCATCACGGGCTTCTGCATGGCGTATCACGATACTACTCATTCCATTTCTCCTCGTTGAATGTTCCTCCCGAGATTCACTGAGTTCTCAATGTGAGTCAACTGCCATTATTTGCAAAAAGGGGTGGACAAGTGCGAATGATAATGATTATTATTGCCATGCATTCAGGGAAACCTTTGCGGTAGTCCTGAAAGCACGACATTGCTCACATTGCTTCCAGTATTTCTTAGCCAGCCGGGTGCTGGCTTTTTTTTTACTCAGGCGCCTTCGCTTTGAGCGGCTTCTTTTCCTTCCCGGGCTGCGCGTCGATAATCGAACCAACAACGTTTTTATTTTCCTGCGGCGTAGAGATAATTTCAGCCTGGCCGGAAAATTGTCCCCCTTTTTTTACCGCCAGATGCTGATATGCGAGTGTGCCGGTCATTTTTCCGTTGGTGCAAATTTCTACGCTATCGACAGCACACTGACCCATCACCGTACCGTCGATAATCAGTTCACGGCAGATAATGTTGCCCTCCACAGTCCCATCACGCATGACTTTAACGACGCTATCCGGCGCATTGATCGTGCCGTTCAGCGTGCCGTGGATATAGACCGGATCGGAAGAGACGATGTTGCCCTCAAAATGAACATTGCTGGCGATGACCGTATTGGCAAGCGTCTGTCCATTCGGCGTTACGTTTTCATCAATAATTGCAGCTGGAACGCTGGCTGAGTCAGGGGTTTCTCTGTTTTTGTGTTTGTTGAACATAGGGATAATCCATCCTTGTGAGGTGTAAATGGCGAAAGAGGCAAACGCCAGAAAGCCTGAGTAGCAGGCGACCGATGGTTTGCCAAAGTACCAGGTCAGCAGAGCAAACAACCAAAAAATATGGGTGAGGTTGATTAGCAGGTATTTCCTTCCCATCCGTGGTTTCCATAAGTTGCATGGCGGTGCCGTCAGCAATGTGAATTGCTGGCAGTTGAACGCAAAAAGTGCCCTTCACTTATCCAGAATTATGGCCTGATGGTCAAGAGTTATCCTGGCTTTTTATTTTGATAATTTTATTATTTATCAGTTAGTTATATTCTGTGTGAATGTTCTGGCGCGCATTGATATTAGCGGTGGATAGTTAATCCGCTACGGGCGGAAAGTATGAATTTGCTGATGACTGCGTTAAGGTTTAAGCCGACAAAGCATTACGCGTTGTACTTCATCTTGCCAGTGGCTGCGCTCAGCCACCCCGGCCTCCATAGTAATTAATCTTTGCTCCCGGAACCCGTCGCCGCCGGGAGAGAAACAAGGACAGCATTATGACCTTACATTGTGCATTTATCGGCTTTGGCAAAAGTACCACCCGCTACCATCTTCCCTATGTGCTGAACCGCAAAGATCGCTGGCATGTGGCTCATATCTATCGTCGTAACGCGAAGCCGGAAGAGCAGCACCCTTTGTATCAACATATTCATTTCACCAGTGACCTTGATGACGTTCTCAATGACCCGCAGGTCAGGCTGGTGGTTGTCTGTACTCACGCTGATAGTCATTTCGATTATGCAAAGCGGGCGCTGGAAGCCGGGAAAAACGTGCTGGTGGAAAAGCCATTTACGCCGACGATGGCGGAAGCTATCACCCTATTTGCGCTGGCAAAAAGCAAAGGGCTGACCGTTACCCCTTATCAGAATCGCCGTTTTGACTCCTGTTTTCTGACCACTAAAAAGGTTATTGAGAGCGGCAAGTTAGGCCAGATTGTTGAAGTGGAGAGCCATTTCGACTACTACCGGCCGGTTGCGGAAAGTAAACCCGGATTGCCGCAGGATGGTTCGTTTTATGGTCTGGGCGTACATACGATGGATCAAATAATTTCACTGTTTGGTCGCCCGGAGCATGTTGCTTATGACATTCGTAGTCTGCGCAATAAAGCCAACCCGGACGACACCTTTGAAGCCCAGCTCTTTTTTGGCGATCTGAAAGCGATTGTCAAAACCAGTCATCTGGTGAAAATCGATTACCCGAAATTTATCGTTCATGGCACCAGAGGCTCGTTTATTAAATTCGGTATCGACCAACAGGAAACCAGCCTCAAGGCCAATATCATGCCCGGCGAGCCAGGCTTTGCGGCGGATAAGAGCGTTGGTGTGCTGGAGTACATCGACGACGCAGGCGAAACGGTGCGTGAGACCCTGGCGCCGGAAACGGGAGATTATGGTCTGGTTTATGACGCGCTTTATGTCACCCTCGAAAACGGGGCGGAGAATTACGTCAAGGAATCTGATGTTCTGACCAATCTTGAGATCCTCGAACGGGCATTTGAGCAGGCCTCTCCCGCCACGGTATCCCTCGCAAAGTAAGGGGATTACAGGTCTGGTGACTCGTTCATTTTTTTTGAACAGAGGAGTCAATTTTCACCCTCTATGATTGTCGGTCGATCGAGTACACACTTACTCCATCGAAACGAACACGAGGGTGAAAACATGATTTACTTACGCAAAGCAAACGATCGTGGCCACGCAAATCATGGCTGGCTGGACTCCTGGCATACCTTTTCGTTTGCCAACTATCACGATCCTGATTTTATGGGTTTCTCCGCACTGCGGGTCATCAATGATGACGTGATTGATGCCGGGCAGGGGTTTGGCACCCATCCGCATAAAGATATGGAAATCCTGACCTATGTGCTGCAGGGTGCGGTGGAACATCAGGACAGCATGGGCAACAAAGAGCAGGTGCCAGCGGGCGAATTCCAGATTATGAGCGCCGGTACCGGGGTGCGTCACTCTGAGTACAACCCGAGCGCCACTGAGCCGCTGCGTCTGTACCAGATCTGGATTATTCCAGAAACGGCAGGCATTACGCCACGCTACGAGCAGCGTCGTTTTGATGCCACTCAGGGCCGCCAGTTGGTGCTTTCCCCGGATGCGCGTGATGGCTCACTGAAAGTGCATCAGGATATGGAACTGTATCGTTGGGCGCTGCTGAAAGATGAGCAGTCGGTGTATCAGGTCGCCGCGGATCGCAAAATCTGGATCCAGGTGGTAAAAGGCGAGGTGTCCATTAATGGCACCAAAGCGACCACCAGCGATGGTCTGGCCATCTGGGATGAGCAGGCGTTGTCGATTCATGCGGACAGTGACAGCGAAATTTTGCTCTTCGATCTGCCACCGGTTTGATGTCACGTAAATAAATGATGCAACCTTCTGGTTTACACCGGAAGGTTGCCTGTCGTCCGTGATAAACTGAACGCTTGTTTCCCCAGCTTATCTCTTCAGGACGATGAAAAAGAAAAGACCCGTACTTCAGGATGTGGCCGATCGCGTCGGCGTGACCAAAATGACGGTCAGCCGTTTCTTGCGTAATCCGGAGCAAGTCTCTATCGCGCTGCGGGGAAAAATAGCGGCTGCGCTTGATGAGCTGGGCTATATTCCGAATCGCGCCCCCGATATCCTCTCCAACGCTACCAGCCGTGCGGTGGGCGTTCTGCTTCCTTCTTTAACCAACCAGGTTTTCGCTGAAGTGCTGCGTGGTATTGAAAGCGTGACGGATGCTCACGGCTACCAGACTATGCTGGCGCACTTTGGTTACAAGCCGGAGATGGAAGAAGAGCGTCTCGAATCGATGCTCTCCTGGAATATTGATGGCCTGATCCTGACTGAACGCACTCATACCGCGCGTACCCTGAAGATGATTGAAGTAGCGGGTATTCCGGTACTTGAGTTGATGGACAGCATTTCTCCCTGCCTTGATATCGCCGTTGGCTTCGATAACTTCGAGGCGGCGCGGCAAATGACTGCGGCAATTATCGCGCGCGGGCATACCGGTGTGGCCTATCTGGGGGCACGTCTGGATGAACGTACTATTATCAAACAGAAGGGATACGAGCAGGCGATGTTTGATGCCGGATTAACGCCCTACAGTGTGATGGTGGAACAATCCTCCTCCTACTCAGCGGGCATTGACCTGATGCGCCAGGCCCGGCGTGAATATCCACGTCTTGACGGCATTTTTTGTACCAACGATGACCTTGCGATCGGCGCCGCCTTTGAGTGCCAGCGCCTGGGCTTAAGGATCCCGCAGGATATGGCCATTGCCGGGTTCCATGGTCATGACATCGGTCAGGTGATGGAGCCGCGTCTGGCGAGCGTACTGACGCCGCGTGAGCGTATGGGGCGGATCGGTGCGGAACGCCTTCTGGCGCGGATCCGAGGTGAAACAGTTACGCCAAAATTGTTAGATTTAGGTTTCACGTTGTCACCGGGTGGCTCAATCTAGATTCGAAAATTTTGAGCCATGTCACACTTATTCACTTCTGGCACGAATGGTTATTGCTTCTCCATTTCCCCGGCAGGACAATGTTACCGATAACTGTTACCCGTAACAAAACCTCTTTGTCTCAGTGGGAGCTACACTTTGAGCACGACTAATCATGAACACCACATCTACGTCCTGATGGGCGTATCTGGCAGTGGTAAATCCGCTGTCGCCAGTGAAGTGGCGCATCAAATCCATGCCGCGTTTCTCGATGGTGACTTCCTCCACCCACGCAGCAACATCATGAAAATGGCCTCTGGCGAGCCACTGAATGATGACGATCGCAAACCCTGGTTGCAGGCGCTGAATGATGCCGCCTTTGCCATGCAGCGTACCAATAAAGTCTCGCTGATTGTCTGCTCTTCACTGAAGAAGCGCTACCGCGACCAGCTGCGTGATGGCAATCCGAATCTCTCCTTCATCTATATGAAAGGTGATTTTGAGGTTATCGAGAGCCGCCTGAAAGCCCGTAAAGGCCATTTCTTTAAAACCCAGATGCTGGTGACGCAGTTTGAAGCCCTGGAAGAACCAGGCGCTGATGAGCAGGACGTCCTTGTTGTCGATATCGACCAGTCGCTGGAAGGGGTTGTCGCCAGCACAATTGCAGTGATCAATAAATAAAGGCAGTTGTTTTGAGTACATTAACGCTTGTTTTAACAGCAGTCGGCTCCGTTTTGCTGCTGCTGTTTTTGGTAATGAAAGCGCGTATGCATGCTTTCGTTGCATTGATGGTGGTTTCTATTGGAGCAGGCCTTTTTTCCGGCATGCCGTTAATTAAGATTGCGGCAACGATGGAAAAAGGGATGGGCGGCACGCTGGGCTTCCTCGCCATTGTGGTGGCCCTGGGTGCTATGTTCGGCAAAATTCTGCATGAGACTGGCGCGGTCGATCAGATTGCTGTGAAGATGCTCAAATCTTTCGGCCACAGCCGTGCGCATTACGCGATTGGCCTGGCTGGTCTGATTTGCGCTCTGCCTTTGTTCTTTGAAGTGGCGGTGGTGCTGTTGATTAGCGTGGCCTTCTCCATGGCGCGTCACACTGGAACAAACCTGGTGAAGCTGGTGATCCCGCTGTTTGCGGGTGTGGCGGCGGCAGCGGCGTTCCTGCTGCCAGGACCTGCGCCGATGCTGCTGGCGTCTCAGATGCACGCGGATTTTGGCTGGATGATCCTGATTGGTCTGTGCGCAGCCATTCCGGGGATGCTGATTGCCGGGCCGCTGTGGGGGAATTTTATCAGCCGTTATGTTGAGCTGCATATCCCCGATGACATCTCCGAGCCGCATCTGGGCGAGGGGAAAATGCCGTCATTCGCGTTCAGCCTGTCATTGATCCTGCTGCCGCTGGTGCTGGTTGGCCTGAAAACCATTGCTGCCCGTTTCGTTACCGAAGGTTCCAGCCTCTATAACTGGCTGGAGTTTATCGGTCATCCGTTCACCGCGATCCTGGTTGCCTGCCTGGTGGCGATTTATGGCCTGGCCATTCGTCAGGGTATGGCGAAAGACCGGGTGATGGAGATCTGCGGCCATGCCTTGCAGCCCGCGGGGATTATCCTGCTGGTGATTGGTGCTGGCGGAGTGTTCAAACAGGTTCTGGTGGATTCGGGTGTTGGCCCGGCACTGGGTGAAGCGCTGACCGGTATGGGGTTACCGATTGCCGTGACCTGTTTTGTGCTGGCAGCCGCCGTACGTATTATTCAGGGTTCCGCAACCGTCGCGTGTTTAACGGCGGTGGGTCTGGTGATGCCGGTGATTGAACAACTGCATTTCTCCGGCGCTCAGATGGCAGCCCTGTCGATTTGTATCGCGGGCGGTTCGATTGTGGTGAGCCACGTGAATGATGCGGGTTTCTGGTTGTTTGGAAAATTTACCGGTGCTACCGAAGCCCAGACGCTGAAAACCTGGACCTTGATGGAAACCATCCTTGGCACCACCGGTGCGATTGTCGGGATGATTGCCTTTACGCTGCTGAGTTAAGCGTTGGGGGACGGTGCGGTTTGATGCCCTCACCCCGGCCCTCTCCCACAGGGAGAGGGAGCAGACACTAAAAACGGCAACTAACAGCGTTGCCGTTTTGCTTTTACCTCCACGGGGAGAGGGAGCAAACACTAAAAAAGCAACTTGCGTTGCCTTTCAGATTGCTGACGAACCCCACGTTTTTCGTGGGGTTTTGTTTTTGTAGCGACCGCAGGTCGCGATCGCGATA
>NZ_CBFFRJ010000131.1:0-14318 GCF_965644225.1 Phytobacter sp. V91
GGGCGGCTCATGGTTTGTCGGCGCCTTTGAGGCGCTCACCCTAAAGCCTCCGGCTCTGCCGGAGGATACTTACTATGCTCAGATGCTACTTAAGGAGGAGGTGGTAAATATTAATGAGGATCAATAAGAAGGCTGATCCCCATTATTTTTACAAGGTGTTTAAATTATTGTGATGAAGATTCCACGTTGGCGGGCGACGATATTTCCGCAGCCTGAGAATGACCGCTGCCAGAACGGGAATATAAAATTTTCCAGTCATCATTTGCGCAATGGCCAACAACCTGAGCCTCAGAGGGACTATTCTGATCGTTGGGTTCGATGGTGAGCGTAAAATCAGACTCTGCCACGCCATTGTTGATAATCTTTTGTTGTATATCGCTTTTTACCCGTTCACATGAATCGGGCGCGGCGAAGACTGAGGCAGAAAATAGCAGCAGCAAGGGGCCAGAACAGAATACATATCGCATAGTAAACTCCTTATTTCGTGTCGATGTCAAAAGCGTAGCAGGTGATATGTAAGGCTGGGGTAAATCTCAGACTAATTGAAACTGAGAACTATTTTACCTTTATTTCGTTGTGTATTTATTTATATAACGAGGTCTGTTCAAAAGCAAAAACTGGGCGAATTTATCGATATTATTCTGCCGTCCTGAATCACCGGGCCAGACCAGATAATAGCTTTCGCCGGTTTTTATCGCCTGCGGGAAAGGCATAGCCAGCAGGCCTTGCTCCAGCGCGCTCTGGCTGAGTAGCAGATCGCCGACCGTGACGCCATGCCCGCCGATGGCGGCCATCATCCCTTGTTCCAGGGTATCGAATATTTTACCCCCGGCAAGACTGAGTTCTGGGTACAACGCGGAACCCGCCAGCCAGCGACGCCAGTCGCGTCTGTCCCTTGAGGGATGAATCAATTCACAGGCCTGCAGACTGTCTCTTGCCCTGGCAAGCAGGGCGGGCGCGCACATCGGCACCAGCCATTCGTCAAAAAGAAGCAGGCTGCGGGTGGCAGAACCGAACTGGCCGTTGCCAAGCAGAATGGCGCAATCGAAAGGCTCGCGGGCAAAATCCACGCTATCGATATCCATCCAGATACTGGAGATCTCAACCTGTGGCGTACTGTACTGCTCGCGAAACAGGACCATGGCGTCAAGCAGCCAGCGCATGGTCAGCGTGGAAGGGGCTTTGACCCGCAACTGATGATGATGGCTGCGCAACTGCTGGCATGCGGCCTCCAGTTGCAAAAATCCCTGCTGCAATCCGCCCGCCAGCATATTGCCCGCGTCTGTCAGGCTGACTTTTGGGCCATTGCGGGCAAACAGCTGGCAGTCAAAATGCTCTTCTAAGGTGCGAATATGGCGACTGACCGCCCCAGGCGTTACGTTGAGTATAATGGCGGCTTGGCTAAAGGAGTTATACTGAGCTGCAATGCTAAAGGCGCGTAATGCATAAAGATGGGAGGTAGATTGAGTCATTCGATTAAAACCTGTATTGAGTTTTACTCATCATTAAAGGCAGTTTAACTCGTTTTTAAAACCCGAATGAATTTTTCATACTCTGCGCACAATCAATGTGGCGGAGAGTCTGATGCCTGAGCTGAACATCGCGCTGTTAAGCGCCTATCTGATTTCAATCCTGACCTTACTTTTAACCCCCGGGCCGGTGGTGATGCTGGTGACGGGCACGGCGGCGGTAGCGGGTTACCGCAAGGCTTTTATGACCACCTTCGGCACCAATCTGGCTTCACTGGTGTTGATTGCCGTTGCCGTGCTGATGCTCAGCGGCGTGGTTGCGCTGGATGGCGGATATCTGTCGCTGCTCGGGATTGCCGGTTCGTTATTTATTGGCTGGGGGGCGCTGCGTACCCTGGCCGATCTGCGGCGAAACAGAGTGAGCGGCAGGAAGGGACAACCGTTGATGGTGGGCGGTTTTGCTCGTGGTTTTATTACCGGGGTGGCGAATCCAAAAGATATTCTGTTTTTTGTCTCATTTTTCCCGCAGTTTATCGGGATAAGCGATCGTTTTTCAATCAGTGTCGTGACACTGTCACTGGTGTGGATCCTGTGCGATTTTGCGGTGATGGCAGGCTATATCATTGCGGTAAAACGTTTTCTGCCCGTCGCGCAGAGTGACCGCTTTAGCGCAGGCGCGGCGCTGGTTTTACTGGTGATTGCCGCCTGCGGCATTGTCTGGAACTGGGCCGGGGTAAAAGCATTTATCCTCGGATGAAATGAAATTGTCATTGCCAGAAGGATTAGATGATTTGCTAATATAGGCGGAACGCATTGTGAAACCCAGGTGAACCTATTGAATAAAAAGATGATACTCATCGCGCTGGCCGTCCTGCTGACCGCATGTGATGACACCAAAGGCCCGGTCTCTTTTACGCCGGAGATGGCCAGTTTTTCCAATGAATTTGATTTTGATCCCTTGCGTGGCCCGGTCAAAGATTTCAGCCAGACGCTGCTTAACGAAAAAGGCGAAGTCTCGAAGCGGGTCAGCGGCACCTTGTCGAAAGAGGGCTGTTTCGATTCGCTGGAATTGCATGATGTGGAAAACAACACCGGCGTTGAGCTGGTACTGAACGCCAACTATTATCTGGATGCGGAAACCCAGGAGAAACGTCTGCTTCTTAAGGGAAAATGCCAGCTTGCAGAGTACCCGAGCGCGGGACTGGTCTGGGATACTGACGAGCATGGTTTTATCACGGTGGCGCGGGGAAAAGATGTTGAAGTGAAGTACCGCTACGATGAAGAAGGCTACCCGCTGGGTAAATCCACCACCTCTAAAGAGGCGCATTTGTCGGTGGTTTCCACGCCGTCACGGGATGGGCATAAAAAGCTGGATTACACCGCCGTCAGCGTGCTCAATGACAAGCCGCTGGGCCGGGTGAAACAGACCTGCGATTACGACAGGCACGATAATCCGGTTTCCTGCCAGTTGCTGATTGTTGATGAGAGCGTGACGCCCTCTGTCGAACGCAACTACAGCATCAAAAATACCATCGAGTATTACTGATACGCCGACCCGCCGCGTTACTGCGCGGTGGGTTTTAACAGGCTGCTGCCAGCGGATTTATGCCCGGCCAGCCAGGCGTGCTGGAAGATGCACATCCTGATGGTGGTGCGGTACTCGCCGTTAATAAAGAACTCATCGATTAATTCCCCTTCAACCCTGAAGCCGAGCTTGCGGTAGATATGGATGGCTTTCTCGTTTTCTTTATCGACAATCAGATACAGCTTGTAGAGGTTGAGCACCATAAAACCGTAATCCATCGCCAGTCTGGCGGCCTGCGAGGCCAGCCCTTTACCCTGATACTCAGGCGAAATGATAATTTGAAATTCGGCCCGGCGATGCACGTGATTGATTTCGACCAGTTCAACCAGCCCGGCCTTTGCATTACCGCATTCGATAACAAAACGGCGTTCACTTTGATCATGGATATGCTTGTCGTATAGGTCAGACAGTTCGACAAAGGCTTCGTAAGGTTCTTCAAACCAGTAGCGCATCACGCTGGCGTTATTATCAAGCTGGTGGACAAAACGTAAATCTTCACGCTCGAGCGGACGAAGTTTTACCTGCGGGGTGTCGGTCATAGGAACATCCTGTTGGGTGCTGCGCAGAAGAAGGGCGTCGGATGACGCCCCGGTAATGCAGAAAATTAAGGCGTGATTTGACGGCCAGTGCGGCGGTCAAGGCAGCGTTCGGTGTTTGACTCCCAGTAAGCGTTAACGTTGGCGCTCTTGTGGCAGTTATCCCGCGCATCAAAGGCCACGTCAGTCTTATCCCACTCTTTCTCCGCGCGCTTGTTCACTTTATGGCGCAGGGTGCGGGTGTCATCCCATTGTTCTTTATCCATTGCAGCCTGTTGACGCGACTGTGCGCTGTCGCCGGACTCAATAATGAGCTTATCGGTTTTCGCAGATGCGCTGGCGGTGTACACAATGGCACCCAGCGTCAGCATTGCTGTCAGGCACAGGCGTTTGCTAAGTGTAATGTTCATGTTGATTTCCTTTATAGAGAGTGACGCAACGTCCATGCATCAATTGTACGTGATTGAACCAGTCAGCAGGTAGCTCAAACCTGGTCTCAATGTTAGTGGATTATCCGTTAAGATAGTTCAACCTGTCATGAATGAAAACGAATGAAATGTTAAAAACGTCTCTCCTGTTTTTTGTCACCGCCTTGTGCGAAATCATTGGCTGCTTTTTACCCTGGCTTTGGCTTAAACGTGGCGCCACTCCGTTACTCCTTATTCCGGCAGCCATCGCGCTCGCTCTGTTTGTCTGGCTGTTAACGCTGCATCCTGCAGCCAGTGGACGCGTCTATGCCGCATACGGCGGAGTCTATGTTTGCACCGCGCTGCTATGGCTGCGGGTGGTCGATGGCGTAAAGCTCAGCCTCTATGACTGGTTGGGAGCAGCCATTGCGCTTTGCGGCATTTTAATTATTGTTGCCGGCTGGGGGCGTACCGGCTAAGCCGCTAATTTATGTGACCGGGCGCGGCTTTTTTGATCTTCATACTTGTATGGTAGTAGTGCTGTTGCGTAAATTCTCTGCATCAAGACAAGTGATGCAAGGAAAACCGTATGAAGATCGTAGGGGCCGACGTTTTTGTGACCTGTCCTGGTCGTAATTTTGTCACCATAAAAATCACCACCGACGAAGGCCTGATAGGTCTGGGTGACGCCACGCTGAACGGACGCGAGCTTTCAGTCGCGTCCTATCTCAAAGATCACCTCTGCCCGCAGCTGATTGGGCGTGATGCGCACCGCATCGAAGATATCTGGCAGTTCTTCTATAAAGGCGCTTACTGGCGTCGTGGCCCGGTCACTATGTCAGCCATTTCCGCCATCGACATGGCGGTGTGGGACATCAAAGCCAAAGCGGCCAACATGCCGCTGTACCAGTTATTGGGCGGAGCTTCCCGCGAAGGGGTGATGGTTTACTGCCACACCACCGGCCAAAGTATTGATGATGTACTGGAAGATTACGCCCGTCATAAAGAGATGGGCTTTAAGGCCATTCGCGTTCAGTGTGGCGTGCCGGGCATGAAAACCACCTACGGGATGGCGAAGGGAAAAGGCCTGGCCTACGAGCCAGCAACAAAAGGCCAGTGGCCGGAAGAGCAGCTGTGGTCTACGGAAAAATACCTCGATTTTACGCCAAAGCTGTTTGATGCCGTACGCAGCAAGTTTGGCTTTAACGAACATCTGCTGCACGACATGCATCACCGTCTGACGCCTATCGAAGCCGCGCGTTTTGGCAAGAGTATCGAAGATTATCGTCTGTTCTGGATGGAAGACCCGACGCCGGCAGAGAACCAGGAGTGCTTCCGTCTGATCCGTCAGCATACTGTGACGCCGATTGCGGTGGGAGAAGTCTTCAACAGCATCTGGGACTGCAAGCAGCTTATCGAAGAACAGCTTATCGACTACATCCGCACCACCATTACCCATGCGGGCGGTATCACCGGCATGCGCCGTATTGCCGACTTCGCCTCGCTGTACCAGGTGCGCACGGGATCTCACGGTCCGTCTGATTTGTCACCGATTTGCCATGCTGCCGCGCTGCATTTCGACCTGTGGGTGCCAAACTTTGGCGTGCAGGAATTTATGGGCTACTCAGAGCAAATGCTCGAAGTCTTCCCGAACAGCTGGCGCTTTGATAATGGCTACATGCACCCAGGCGACAAACCGGGTCTGGGCATCGAATTTGACGAAAAACTGGCAGCGAAATATCCATGGGATCCCGCATATCTGCCGGTCGCTCGCCTGGAAGATGGCACCTTGTGGAACTGGTAACAGAGGCGAAGAAGATAATGAAAAGTGTAGTTATTCAGAAACCCGATCAATTAGTTATTGAAGAGCGTGCGTTACCTGAACCCGCAGCAGGAGAAGTGCGAGTAAAGGTGCAGCTTGCCGGGATCTGCGGTTCAGACAGCCATATTTACCGTGGGCACAACCCGTTTGCCAAATATCCCCGTGTGATTGGCCATGAGTTTTACGGTCTGATTGATGCCGTGGGCGAAGGCGTTTCGCCTGACCGTTTAGGGCAGCGGGTCTCCGTTGATCCGGTCATCAGTTGCGGCCACTGCTACCCGTGTTCTATCGGTAAGCCGAATGTCTGTACCTCGCTGGTGGTGCTGGGTGTGCATCGGGACGGTGGTTTTAGCCAGTTTGCGGTGGTTCCGGAGCGTAACGCATTTGTTATTCCGGACGCCATTCCTGATGAAAATGCGGTCATGGTGGAGCCCTTCACCATCGCGGCGAATGTGACCGGTCAGATAAACCCGACGGACAACGATATTGCGCTGATTTATGGCGCAGGCCCGATGGGGCTGGTGACGCTGCAGGCTCTGAAAGGCGTTTATAAAGTGAAGCAGGTCATCGTGGCCGATCGCATTGATGAGCGCCTGGAGATGGCCAGACGCAGCGGCGCGGACTGGGTTATCAATAACAGTGAGCAAAGCCTGCAATCTGCGCTGGAAGAGAAGGGTATCAAGCCGACGATCATTGTTGATGCGGCCTGTCATCCATCGATCCTGCAGGAAGCCATTAGCCTGGCTTCTCCGGCGGCGCGCATCGTGATTATGGGCTTTTCAAGCGATCCCTGTCAGATAGTCCAGCAGGGGATCACCGGTAAAGAGTTGTCCATTTTCTCCTCACGTCTTAACGCCAATAAGTTCCCGGTAGTGATTGACTGGCTGGAGCGCGGACTTATCGATCCGACAAAATTAGTCACGCATAAGTTTGACTATCAACACGTTGTCGACGCAATTGAACTGTTCGAAAAAGATCAGCGTAAATGCTGCAAGGTCTTGCTGACGTTCAATTAATTACAATGAAATATGCGATGAAGCGGTACGCATCTTACTTCTTTTGAGATAGCCATTATGACGCAAGTGAAACCTGAAAGAACGACTTCCGATCTGGTGAAAGCCGCCGTTTCCGGCTGGCTTGGGACGGCGCTGGAATTTATGGACTTCCAGCTCTATTCGTTGGGCGCTGCTTTAGTTTTCCATGAAATCTTCTTCCCTGAACAATCCGCCGCAATGGCGTTGATTCTGGCGATGGGTACCTACGGCGCGGGTTATGTCGCCCGTATCGTGGGGGCCTTTTTCTTTGGCCGTATGGGGGACAGTATCGGGCGTAAGAAGGTACTGTTTATCACCATCACCATGATGGGCATCTGTACCACCCTGATTGGCGTGCTGCCAACCTACGCGCAAATCGGTATTTTCGCACCGGTGCTGCTGGTGACCCTGCGTATTATTCAGGGGCTGGGGGCAGGCGCGGAAATCTCCGGGGCCGGTACTATGCTGGCGGAATACGCGCCGAAAGGGAAACGCGGCATTATCTCTTCGCTGGTGGCGATGGGCACCAACTGCGGAACCCTGAGCGCAACCGCAATCTGGGCCGTGATGTTCTTTGCCCTCGATCGTGAAGAGCTGGTGGCCTGGGGCTGGCGTATCCCGTTCCTTGCAAGCGTGGTGGTGATGATTTTTGCCATCTGGCTGCGTATGAACCTCAAAGAGAGCCCGGTGTTTGAGCAGGTCAGCGAAGGCGAGAGCGCTCCGGCCAAAGCCCAGCCAGAGCAAACCAGCCTGGGGGCAATGTTCACCAGTAAATCCTTCTGGCTGGCAACGGGTCTGCGTTTTGGTCAGGCGGGTAACTCCGGTCTTATTCAGACCTTCCTTGCCGGTTATCTGGTTCAGACGCTGCTGTTTGAAAAACGTATTCCGACCGATGCGCTGATGATTAGCTCCGTAATTGGCTTCCTGACCATTCCGTTCCTCGGCTGGTTGTCGGATAAAATTGGCCGCCGTATCCCGTATATCTGCCTGTGTATCTCGGCTATCGTACTGGCGTACCCAATGCTGTCGATCATCGTCGATAAGAGCTACAGCCCGGGCGTTATCATGCTCTCCATCATCGTTATCCATAACTTTGCGGTACTGGGACTGTTTGCGCTGGAAAACATCACCATGGCAGAGATGTTCGGCTCCCGTAATCGCTTCACCCGAATGGCCATTTCAAAAGAGGCGGGTGGTCTGGTCGCGGTTGGCTTTGGTCCGGTTCTGGCGGGGATCTTTTGTAATATGACCGGCTCCTGGTGGCCAATTGTGGTGATGATGATTTGCTACTCGGTTCTGGGCCTGATTGCAGCGCTGCTGATGCCGGAAGTCTGCGATCGCGACCTGAATCTGGAGGAAGATGCGGCAGAACCACAGCCTGCCGTTCCGAACGCAGCATCACGTACTTTTAGCTAATTTTACCCCCGAAAACTAAGTGAACAGGCAACCCATCATCTTGGGGAAATTACGCAACATTTAGTTACCATTCTAGTTAGTGTAGTCAGCAAAAACTGTCGCAAATCATAGTCTGGCTTGCGGCAGTTTGTAATCTTATGAACCACTGTTTCATTTAATAAATAATATGAGTCACACCATGCAAAATAAACTGTTAACAGCGCAGGCTACGCTGCCTTCTTACGATCGTAGCAAACTGGTTTCCCGTATTGTGCATTTAGGTTTTGGCGCATTTCACCGTGCGCACCAGTCCGTGTACGCTGACATTCTGGTGGCAGAACACGGCAGCGACTGGGGTTATTGCGAAGTCAATCTGATTGGCGGCGAGCAGCAAATCGCCGATCTTAAAGCGCAGGACAACCTTTACACCGTGGCGGAAATGTCAGCCGATGCGTGGACGGCACGGGTGGTGGGTGTGGCGACGCGGGCGTTACATGTCCAGGTTGATGGTCTGGAAACCGTGCTTGCGGCTATGTGCGAACCGCAGGTGGCGATTGTCTCCCTCACCATCACCGAAAAAGGCTATGGTCACTCACCGGCCACCGGGCAACTGAACCCCGAAACGCCGTTTATTGCGGCTGATCTGCAAAACCCGCATCAGCCGAAATCAGCGGCAGGCGTTATCGTTGAAGCCCTGGCTCGCCGTAAAGCCGCTGGCCTTGCGCCTTTCACCGTCATGTCCTGTGACAATATGCCGGAAAACGGCCATGTCACCCGCAACGTGATCTGCGCCTATGCCCGTGCCGTTAACCGCGAACTGGCGGAGTGGATCGAGGCCAATGTGACCTTCCCGTCAACCATGGTTGACCGTATTGTGCCTGCCGTCACCGCCGATACTCTGGATAAAATTGAGCAACTGACCGGCGTACGTGACCCGGCTGGGGTGGCCTGTGAACCTTTCCGTCAGTGGGTGATTGAAGATAATTTTGTGGCCGGGCGTCCGCAGTGGGAAAAAGCCGGGGCGGAACTGGTCGCCGATGTCGTCCCCTTTGAAGAGATGAAGCTGCGTATGCTTAACGGCAGTCACTCTTTCCTTGCTTACCTTGGCTATCTGGCCGGTTATCAGCACATTAATGAGTGCATGGAAGATGACAACTATCGCCGCGCAGCCCATACGCTGATGCTGGCAGAACAGGCGCCAACCCTGAAAGTGAAGGGCGTTGATCTGGCCCACTATGCGGATCTGCTGATTGCCCGCTACAGCAACACGGCTTTGCGTCATCGTACCTGGCAAATCGCCATGGACGGTAGTCAGAAATTGCCGCAGCGGATGCTCGATTCCGTGCGCTGGCATCGGGTGCACAACAGCGAATTTGATCTGCTGGCATTAGGTATTGCGGGCTGGATGCGCTATGTCGGCGGTGTGGACGAACAGGGCCAGCCGATTGAGGTGAGCGATCCTCTGCTGGCGGTGATTCAGCAGGCCGTGAATGGCAGCGAGCAAGGCCCGGCGCGTGTGAAAGCGTTGCTGGGTATCGAAGCGATTTTTGGTTGTGAACTGCCGCAGGATGCGACCTTTGTTGACAAAGTGACGAGTGCTTATCAGGCGCTGCTCACAGCCGGGGCGAAGGCCACGGTTGGGCAGTATATCGCGAAGTACTGAAACATGAATGCCGCCATTCGGCGGCATTCTCACCATTAGTGCAGGCCGAGACGAATAAGTTCAACCGGTTCGAACTGGCCTTCACAACCTTCTACTTCCACCGTTTTGCCGCGACGTAGCTGAGCCGGATTCAGGCCATTAGCATGTATAGCAACAATTTTGCCGGTGCGGCCCGTGCCGTTAATCATGACGCGGGCGCCGGTGGTTATAGCATTACGGTTACGATCGTAAGTCATCATGGTGGTTTCTCCTTTATTTATCCGCAAAACATGCCGGGGCAGAAGATGTCCCCGGAACGGACGCCCTATAAATACGCCTTTACGCAGATGATTTTTTGTTTTTGATCAAGGTCACACTTTTTAACGGGTTAAAACAGCATGACCTTGCAATAAGAGGAGAGATTCAGGAGATCAGTCTTCGCTAAACCAGTCGCGGTTTTCCTGACTGATAAGCTTCACGGAGGCGCTGATTTCCTGTAAATGCCCGGTCATCGCTTTTTCTACCGCATCGGCATCGCGCTGCTCCAGCGCCACGAAAATATCATTATGCTGACGCAGCAGCATTTCTGGCGGCGATACATGATCAAGGCTCATATAACGTACGCGGTCGATGGTGGCCTTGATATTTTCGATGGTGTCCCAGGCGAGCTGGCAGTCGGCAATAAGCGCCAGTTTCTGGTGAAACTCATCGTCAAGCTGGAAGAAATCGTCCAGCTGTTTACGTTCGATGGCAATCCGCTGTTGATTCAGATTCTGTTCGAGCTGGTAACAGTGGCTGTCGGTCACCATACCCGCGGCACGACGGGCAACCGCACACTCAATGGCCTGGCGGACAAAACAACCGTTGCGCACCTGGGCCAGCGAAATTTTATTCACATAGCTGCCGCGCTGAGGACGGATTTGGATCAGTCCGTTTTCGGCGAGCTTAATAAAAGCTTCGCGCACCGGCTGACGGGAGACATCAAAACGTACCGAGACCTCTTTTTCGGAAAGCGGCGTTCCCGGAGGGATCAGGCAATGAACGATATCCTGCCGCAAAATTCGGTAGATTTGCTGGTTAACAGGTTGTGTCGGATTCAGTTGGGTTTCAACGGCCATTCGTGCTTACTTTTTATGAGGTTAACCTTGCTACCATACCACTTATTTAGCGGCGTTCCCATACCCGGCCCGCAGGCCGGGACGGAAAATTAGCCTTCGCGATGTACGCTTAAACCCGCGTACGTCTGACTGACCGGCATCATCTCAAGGGTGTTGATATTGACGTGTTTTGGCAACGTCGCCACCCACCAGACCGCTTCGGTAACATCTTCCGGGGTGAGGGCATTTGTGTTGGCGTAGGTTTTACCTGCTTTATCGTCATCGCCTTTAAAGCGCACATTCGAAAACTCAGTGCCGCCAACCAGACCCGGCTCAAGGTTAGTCACGCGGATCGCCGTCCCGTTAAGGTCAGTGCGCAGGTTCAGGCTGAACTGACGAACAAAGGCTTTGGTTGCGCCGTAGACGTTGCCGCCGGCATAAGGCCAGTTGCCCGCAGTGGAGCCGATATTAATGATATGACCACGATTACGCGCCACCATACCCGGCAGTACGGCGCGGGTCATATACACCAGCCCTTTGTTGTTGGTGTCGATCATCGTTTCCCAGTCGTCGACACTGGCTTTGTGGGCAGGTTCCAGACCCAGCGCCAGCCCGGCGTTGTTGACCAGAACATCAATGTCCTGCCACTGCGCTGGCAGGTTCGCCAGCATCTCTTCAATGGCCGCGCGGTTACGCACATCAACCTGTGCGGTGTAGAGGTTGTCGCCCAGCTCGTCTTTCAGCTCCTGAAGACGCTCCTGGCGGCGACCGGTCGCAATCACCTTATGCCCGTTTTGTAAGAAACGACGGGTAATACTTTCACCAAAACCCGCCGTTGCTCCGGTAACTAAAATAATCATCACACTGTTCCTCAACGCTTTTTATGTTGTATTACCATAGCATGCGCGACAATACAGGGTTAGCCCTGATATGTTGCAGTATTGTATTTGCCGGGTAATTCTATGTTGTGCTTTGTGGGGGCTGGCAAGATTTTTATTTGCGGCCAGACCTGCTGTCATTAATCGTATTCAGGAGTGGAACATGTCGGTAGCAAACCCTTTCTCTGGCATCAGTACGTTGCCGTATCAGGCTCCACCGTTTGATCTTATCGATCAGCAGCACTATCGTCCGGCTTTTGATCAGGCGGTCAGTGAAAAACGCGCTGAGGTTGCGGTGATTGCGCAGAATCCGGATGCCGCAGATTTTGCCAACACCATTCTGGCGCTGGAGCGCAGTGGTGAAATGCTCTCGCGGGTGACCAGCGTCTTTTTTGCCATGACGTCGGCGCACACCAATGACGAACTCCAGCAACTTGATGAGGCGTTTTCTGGCGAACTGGCCCAACTGGCGAATGATATTTATCTCAATGATGCGCTCTTTGCCCGCATTGATGCCGTGTGGCAGGGGCGCGAAACGGCCGGGCTGGATGCGGAATCGCTACGGCTGGTCGAGGTTGTCTGGCAGAGATTTATGCTGGCGGGCGCAACCCTGAGCGCTGAGGACAAACAGGCGCTCAAAGCGCTGAATACGCAAGCCGCCACCCTGACCAGCCAGTTTAATCAGCGCTTGCTGGCGGCGGACAAAGCCGGAGGGCTGGTGGTGGATTACGTTCATCAGCTTGAGGGACTCAGCGACGAGGCCATTGCTGCTGCAGCATCGGCAGCACAGGAAAAGGGCCTGAGTGGGCGCTGGCTGCTTACCTTGCTCAATACCACACAACAACCTTTACTGGCGTCTCTGCGCGACAGGCAAACGCGTGAAAATCTGTTCCGCGCCAGCCGCGATCGCACCTCAAAAGGGGATGAGAACGACACGCGGGAGATTGTGCTGCGTCTGGCCAACCTGCGGGCCAAACAGGCTCAGTTGCTGGGCTTCGCGGATTACGCAAGCTGGAAAATAGCCGATCAGATGGCGGCGACGCCGCAGGCCGCTTTTGACTTTATGCGCGGTATCTCCCTTGCCGCACGTTTCAGAGCCGAACGTGAACTGGCCGATATTCAAAAAGTGATCGACGACCAGCAGGGTGGCTTTGCCGCCCAGGCCTGGGACTGGTCATGGTATGGCGAACAGGTGCGGCTGGCGAAATATGATGTCGACGATGCCCAGCTCACCCCTTATTTTGCGCTGGATAATGTCCTCAATGACGGTGTGTTTTACTCGGCCGCCCAGCTGTTTGGGATCCACCTTGTTGAACGTTTTGATATTCCGGTGTACCACCCGGATGTGCGGGTGTGGGAGATTTTCGACGCCAGCGGCGAGGGAATGGCGCTGTTCTACGGCGATTTCTTTGCCCGTGATTCGAAAAGCGGCGGCGCCTGGATGGGCAATTTCGTTGAGCAATCGACATTACATGCAACCCTGCCGGTGATTTACAACGTCTGCAATTACCAGAAACCGCAGCCAGGCCAGGCGGCGTTACTCTCCTGGGATGATGTCATCACCTTGTTCCATGAGTTCGGCCATACCCTGCACGGGCTGTTTGCCAGCCAGCGCTATGCCAGCCTTTCGGGGACCAACACGCCGCGTGATTTTGTCGAATTCCCGTCGCAAATTAATGAGCACTGGGCCTCTCATCCGCAGGTCTTTACCCGCTATGCCCGCCACTATCAGAGCGGCGAGCCGATGCCGGAAGCCTTAAGAGACAAAATGCTGCGCAGTACTCAGTTCAACAAAGGTTACGACATGACGGAACTGTTGAGTGCCGCTCTGCTGGATATGAACTGGCACAGTCTGGGGGGCGATAAGCAGGTCGATGATGTCGATACCTTTGAATCCGAAGCCATTGCCCGCGAATCTCTGGATCTTCAGGCCGTACCGCCACGCTACCGGAGCAGCTATTTTGCCCATATTTTCGGCGGCGGTTATGCCGCAGGCTATTACGCCTATCTGTGGACGCAAATGCTGGCCGACGACGGCTATCAGTGGTTTGTCGATAACGGCGGTTTGACGCGTGAAAACGGGCAGAAATTCCGTGAAGCGATTTTATCTCGCGGGAACAGTACTGATTTAGCCGAACTTTATCGCCAGTGGCGCGGCCATGACCCGCTTATCGAACCGATGCTGGTCAATCGCGGGTTGAGTGAGTAACAGGCAGACAATAAAACCGGGGTAAGACCCGGTTTTTTTTCAAACACGTTTGAAATCTTCAATTTGAGTTCCGACGGAATATTTTCGTGTCATCTAACTTCGTATATTTCTGTTAATGAACTTACTCAGGACAGGGTATTTTCGATAGCATGGGTTATTTGGTATTTTGTTAAGGAAGGTGCGATTTAATCGGTGGGGTTCAGTGGAGTCCTTATCTGTATTAGCCTTACCTTAGCTGAGCTGT
>NZ_CBFFRJ010000132.1:0-14273 GCF_965644225.1 Phytobacter sp. V91
GGCGGCTCATGGTTTGTCGGCGCCTTTGAGGCGCTCACCCTAAAGCCTCCGGCTCTGCCGGAGGATACTTACTCTGCTGTGGGGCGTGGCATTGCTGGTGCGCCGTATTCCTGGCCGCTTCTCAGCCCTGATGCTGATTGTGCTGTCGCTGACCGTCTCGTGCCGTTACATCTGGTGGCGCTATACCTCAACGCTCAACTGGGACGATCCGGTCAGTCTGGTCTGTGGTCTTGTGCTGCTGTTTGCTGAGACCTATGCCTGGATAGTGCTGGTGCTGGGCTATTTCCAGGTTATCTGGCCGCTTAACCGCCAGCCCGTTCCGCTGCCAAAAGATATGGCCGTCAGTCGATATCTTCGTGCCCACCTATAACGAAGATCTGAACGTGGTGAAAAACACCATCTATGCCGCACTTGGCATCGACTGGCCGAAAGACAAGCTCAAAATCTGGATTCTGGACGATGGCGGGCGCGATGAGTTCCGTCAGTTCGCCCAGACGGTAGGCGTGGAATATATCGCCCGAACCAGCCATGAACATGCGAAAGCAGGCAATATCAACAATGCGCTGAAATACGCCAAAGGCGAGTTTGTCTCGATTTTTGACTGCGACCACGTCCCGACCCGTTCATTCCTGCAAATGACCATGGGCTGGTTTATTAAAGAGAAGAATCTGGCGATGATGCAGACGCCGCACCACTTCTTCTCGCCGGACCCCTTTGAGCGTAACCTCGGGCGTTTTCGTAAAACGCCGAACGAAGGGACGCTGTTCTATGGGCTGGTGCAGGACGGGAACGATATGTGGGATGCCACCTTCTTGTGCGGCTCCTGTGCCGTTATCCGCCGTGGGCCGCTGGATCAAATTGGCGGTATTGCCGTTGAAACCGTCACTGAAGATGCCCACACCTCTCTGCGTCTGCACCGCCTTGGCCATACTTCTGCCTATATGCGTATTCCGCAGGCGGCGGGGCTGGCGACCGAGAGTCTCTCTGCCCATATCGGTCAGCGTATTCGCTGGGCGCGCGGCATGGTGCAAATTTTCCGCCTCGATAACCCGCTGTTTGGTAAAGGGCTGAAGCTGGCCCAGCGTCTTTGCTACGTCAATGCGATGTTCCACTTTTTGTCGGGTATTCCTCGGCTGGTGTTCCTTACCGCTCCGCTGGCGTTCCTGCTGCTGCATGCCTACATCATCTACGCGCCAGCTCTCATGATTGCGCTGTTTGTCTTGCCGCACATGATCCATGCGAGCCTCACTAACTCCAAAATCCAGGGCAAATATCGTCACTCCTTCTGGAGTGAGATCTATGAAACGGTGCTGGCCTGGTATATCGCGCCGCCGACGATGGTGGCGCTGTTTAACCCGCATAAAGGCAAGTTTAACGTCACCGCCAAAGGCGGTCTGGTGGAAGAAGAGTACGTCGACTGGGTTATCTCCCGCCCCTATATCTTCCTGGTGTTGTTGAACCTGGTCGGGGTCGCCGTGGGGATATGGCGTTACTTCTACGGCCCGGAAAATGAAATTCTCACCGTCTTCGTCAGTATCGTCTGGGTCTTTTACAACCTGATTATCCTCGGCGGCGCGGTGGCGGTGTCGGTGGAGAGCAAACAGGTCCGTCGTGCGCACCGGGTTGAGATTGCGATGCCGGCGGCGATTGCCCGCGAAGACGGACACCTTTTCTCCTGCACCGTGCATGACTTCTCCGATGGCGGACTGGGCATAAAAATCAATGGTCAGTCGCAGGTGCTTGAAGGGCAGAAAGTGAGTCTGTTGTTAAAACGCGGCCAGCAGGAATATGTCTTCCCGACCCAGGTGGTGCGCGTGTCCGGTAATGAAGTGGGGTTGCAGCTATTGCCGCTGACCACCCGCCAGCATATTGATTTTGTGCAGTGTACCTTTGCCCGTGCGGATACATGGGCGTTGTGGCAGGACAGCTTCCCGGAGGATAAACCTCTGGAAAGTCTGATGGATATCTTGAAATTGGGCTTCCGTGGTTATCGTCATCTCGCGGAATTCGCTCCTCCGTCTGTGAAAATGATTTTCCGGTCTCTGACCGTACTGGTTTCCTGGATTGTGTCGTTCGTTCCGCGCCGCCCGGAGCGTGGCGTGGCGGAACAGCAACCGGTGACGTGATTGGGCTCAACAATGATGAAAACGCGATGAAAACAAAACTTTCCTGGATTTGTGCAGTGGCTTTGGGGATGAGTACCCTTCCCGCGATGATGACGCATGCGGCGCCCGGTAATCCGGCGGCGCAGGCAGCCCCGACCATGCCGGTCGTTGCGCCAGCAACTGAGCCTGTTGCGACATCCGCACCGGGGCAAACGGAAACGCTGACTCCTGTCACGCCGACGCAAGGGCTGGCTGCTCCTGCGACCGCAAGTCAGGAAGTGGGTCAGGTGATGCCGGGAGTCGCACGGGCGAATGCGCCTGTTGTTGCGGACAACGCGCCCTCACGGAATGTCAAACTGACCTTCGCCGAAATTGCACCGCCGCCGGGCAGTATGGTGTTACGCGGCGTTAACCCCAATAACGGGGTTGAGTTTGGCATGCGCAGCGACGAAGTGGTGTCCAAAGCGCTGCTGAATCTGGAATATACGCCGTCGCCTTCATTGCTGCCGGTGCAGTCCCAGCTCAAGGTCTACCTGAACGACGAGTTGATGGGCGTCCTGCCGGTAACGAAAGAGCAACTGGGGAACAAAACCCGCGCTCAGGTACCGATTGACCCGCTGTATATCACCGACTTCAACCGCGTAAGGCTGGAGTTTGTCGGCCATTATCGCGACGTCTGTGAGAATCCGGCCAGTACCACATTGTGGATGGATATCGGACGTAACAGTTCGCTGGAGCTTTCTTACCAGACGCTGGCGGTTCAGAACGATCTGTCACATTTCCCGATCCCGTTCTTTGACCCGCGTGATAACCGGCCTCTGAATCTGCCGATGGTGTTTGCCGGCGCGCCGGATCTGGTGCAACAGCAGGCAGCCTCGATTATCGCCTCCTGGTTTGGCTCCCGTACGGGCTGGCGCGGGCAACGTTTCCCGGCGCAGTACAGCGGCCTGC
The DNA here is from genome assembly GCF_965644225.1 of Phytobacter sp. V91. Lineage (NCBI taxonomy): Bacteria > Pseudomonadati > Pseudomonadota > Gammaproteobacteria > Enterobacterales > Enterobacteriaceae > Phytobacter > Phytobacter sp. V91. The sequence goes on from NZ_CBFFRJ010000132.1 coordinate 3,057, forward strand.
CGGACAGCAATGCCATCGTGTTTGCCACCAACGACAAGCGCCCGGATTTCCTGCGTGATGCGCCAGCGGTGACCGCGCCGACCATCACCATGATGAATCACCCGAATAACCCCTATGTGAAGCTGCTGGTGGTGTTTGGTCGTGATGACAAAGATCTGTTGCAGGCGGCGAAAGGTATTGCTCAGGGTAACGTGCTGTTCCGTGGCAGTAGCGTGACCGTCGATGAGGTGAAACCGCTGCTGGCACGTAAGCCTTATGATGCGCCGAACTGGGTTCGCACCGATCGCGCCGTCACCTTTGGCGAGCTGAAAACCTATGAAGAGCAACTTCAGGCCACCGGCCTGCAACCGGCCTCCATTAACGTTGCTCTGAATCTGCCGCCGGATCTCTATCTGCTGCGCAGCAACGGCATTGATATGCAGCTGAACTACCGCTATACCGCGCCGCCGACCAAAGACAGCTCGCGCATGGATATCAGCCTGAACAACCAGTTCCTGCAATATTTCAGCCTGATCAGCAACCAGGACACTAACCGTCTGCTGCTGCGTCTGCCGGTTCTGCAGGGGCTGCTCGATGGCAAAACGGATGTCTCTATTCCGGCGCTGAAACTGGGCGCCGTTAACCAGTTGCGCTTTGACTTCCAGTATATGAACCCGATGCCGGGCGGCACCATCGACAACTGCGTGACCTTCCAGCCGGTGCAGAACCGTGTGGTTATCGGGGATGATTCCACCATCGACTTCTCGAAGTACTACCACTTCCTGGCGATGCCGGATCTGCGCGCTTTTGCCAATGCGGGCTTCCCGTTCACCCGGATGGCCGATCTGTCTGAAACCATCGTGGTGATGCCGCCTGCGCCAAATGCGGGTCAGTTGACCACGCTGCTGGATGCGATGGGTTCCGTGGGGGCGCAAACGGGCTTCCCGGCCATCAACCTGACGTTAACCGACGACAACACCCAGATTCAGGGGAAAGACGCCGACATCATGATCATCGGCGCCATCCCCGAGCAGTTAAAAGACGATAAACGCATTGACCTGCTGGTTAACGCTACCCAAAGCTGGGTGAAAACGCCGACCCGTCAGACGCCTTTCCCTGGGGTATTGCCGGATGAAACCGATCGTCAGCCAAATGTGCAGACGGCGGTAACCTCCAGTGGCCCAATGGCCGCCATCGTGGGGTTCCAGTCGCCTTTCAACGATCAGCGTAGCGTTATTGCTCTGCTGGCAGACAGTCCGCGAGGTTACGAATTACTCAACAACGCGATGAATGACAGCGGTAAGCGGGCGGGTGATTGATCCCAGCGATGCACGCAAAATCACCACCTCGGAGGGGCAAAGTTATGCGCTGTTCTTTGCCCTTGCGGCTAACGATCGCGCCGCTTTCGACGCGCTGTTGCAATGGACGCAAAACAATCTTGCCCAGGGAGATTTAAGTGCCCATCTCCCTGCCTGGCTGTGGGGTCAAAAAGATGAAACCCAGTGGGTGGTGCTCGACAGCAACTCAGCCTCTGACGGGGATATCTGGATAGCCTGGTCCCTGCTGGAAGCCGGGCGATTATGGAATGTGCCCGACTACACCCGCATCGGAAAAGCGCTGCTTTCCCTGATTGCCCGGCAGGAAGTTGTTCGTGTGCCTGGCCTTGGCCTGATGCTGCTGCCGGGAAAAGTCGGCTTTGCGGACAAAGACATCTGGCGCTTTAACCCGAGCTATTTCCCACCGCAGGTAGCGCAATACTTTACCCGTTTCGGCGCGCCCTGGACGACGCTGCGTGAAACGAATCTGCGTCTGCTGCTGGAAACGGCGCCGAAGGGATTTTCACCGGACTGGGTGCGTTACCAAAAAAGCGGTGGCTGGCAGTTGAAGCCTGAAAAAACGTTGATCAGTAATTACGATGCCATTCGGGTTTATGCCTGGGTGGGGATGCTCCATGACCAGGATCCGAGCAAGGCCCGCTTGCTGGCGCGCTTCAAACCCATGGCGACGCTCACGGCGAAGAAAGGCCTGCCGCCCGAAGAAGTTGATGTAGCGAGCGGCAAAGCCAAAGGTGAGGGACCGGTGGGGTTCTCCGCCATCCTGCTGCCATTTTTACAAGACCGCGACGCACAGGCGGTACAACGCCAGCGCGTGGCAGACCATTTTCCCGGCAACGATGCCTATTACAGCTATGTGCTGACGCTGTTCGGTCAGGGCTGGGATGAGCATCGTTTCCGCTTCACCCCTCGTGGTGAGTTACAACCTGACTGGGGCCAGGCATGCGCAACTTCTCATTAAGTCTTCTCAGTTTAACCCTGGGTATCGGGTTGATACCTGCCGCTTATGCAGCCTCACCCGCGCAACAACAATTGCTGGAGCAGGTGCGGCTGGGGGAAACCTCTAAGCGTGAAGATCTGGTGCGCCAGTCGCTTTATCGTCTGGAACTGATGGCGCCGGACGATCCGGATGTTATCGCCGCCCGCCTGCGCTATCTGCTGCGTCAGGGGGATAGCGCCGGAGCGCAGAAGCAACTTGACCGTCTGGCGACGCTTGCGCCGACATCCTCCGCTTATAAAGCGTCGAAAACCCAGATGACGCTCTCCACTCCGTAAGGTCGTCAGGCATTGCAGCAGGCGCGCTTACAGGCGGCAGCCGGTCATACTCCAGAAGCCATTGCCGCCTACGAAAGTATGTTTAATGGCAGCCCGCCGGACGGGGATCTCGCCGCTGAATATTGGGTGCTGGTCGCTAAAATTCCGGCGCGACATAATGAAGCCATCACTCAGCTAAGCGCCCTGAATACCAGCAGCCCCGGCAATGCGGAGCTGCAAAATACCCTTGCCCGACTGCTGATCGCCGATGGGCGTAACGAAGAAGGCTACGCCGTGCTTGAGCAGATGGCGAAAGCCAACACCGGACGCGATGCGGCGGCGAATATCTGGTATCAGCAAATTCAGGGCATGACGGTGAGCGAAAACAGCGTTGCCGCCCTGAAACGTTTTCTGAGCATCTTTAGCGAAGGCGACACGGTAGTGGCGGCCCGCCAGCAGCTTGATGCCCAGCAGAAACAGCTGGCGGATCCTGAGTTTCTCGCCCGGGCTCGCGGCCTGGCGGAGGTTGAGGCCGGGAAGGGGGGCAATGCGGTATCGGCGTTACAGCAGGCGGTGAGTAGAAATCATCAGGACAGCGAAGCGGTAGGCGCCCTGGGTCAGGCTTATTCGCAACGCGGCGATCGCGCCAGCGCCGTCGCGCAATTTGAAAAAGCCATTGCTCTGGATCCGAACAGTGATAACCGGGGTAAATGGGACAGCCTGTTGCAGGTGAACCGCTACTGGCTGTCGATTCAGCAGGGCGATGCGCAACTGGCGGCGAAAAATCCCGCTCAGGCGGAGCGCTACTATCAGCGAGCCAGAAGTATTGACGCAACGGACAGCTATGCGGTGCTGGGTCTGGGGGATGTCGCGATGGCCCGCAACGATACGCAGTCAGCGGAACGCTATTATCAGCAGGCGCTGCGCATGGACAGGGATAACAGCAACGCGGTGCGTGGGCTGGCAAATATCTACCGTGCGCAGTCCGCGGAAAAAGCCACGGCCTTTATTCAGTCGCTCTCTGCCAGCCAGCGCCGCAGTATTGATGATATTCAACGCAGCATAACCAATGACCGGCTTTCACAGGAAGCCGAACGTCTTGAGGCGCAGGGGAGCTTTGCCCAGGCGGCAGAACTGCAACGTCGTCGCCTGGCGCTGGATCCTGGCAGCGTGTGGGTGACTTACCGCCTGGCAAGCGATCTGCGGGCTTCCGGACAGCAAATGGAAGCTGACGCGCTGATGCATGATTTGTCGCGGCAGAAACCTGCGGATGCCGAGCAGGTGTATGCTTATGGCCTCTATCTTTCTGGTAACAATCAGGAAAGTGCGGCTCTTGCGCATCTCAATACGCTGGCGAAAGATAAATGGAACAGCAATATTCAGGAGCTGTCGGACAGGCTGGAAGCGAATCAGATGCTGGCGCGGGCCAACCAGCTACGTGACAGCGGCCATGAGGCCGAGGCTGAAGCCTTCCTTCTCCAGCAGCCCAACTCGACCCGTATCGAGCTGACGCTGGCTGACTGGGCGCAGCAGCGTGGGGACAGCAGTACTGCGCAATCCCGGTATCGCAGCGTGCTTGGTCGTGAGCCTGGCAACCAAGATGCCCTGCTCGGGCTTGCAGAGCTCTACGCCGCTGAGGGCAACCGCATGGCGGCACGGGAAACGCTGGCAAAATTGCCGACTCCGGCCCCAACGGTCACCCCATCCATTAATACTGAGCGGCGTGTTGCGCTGGTGCAGGCGCAACTGGGGGAAACCCAAAGCGCCCGGCAGGCCTTTGACAAAATCGTGCCTGAGGCAAAAGCGCTGCCGCCGTCGATGGAGAGCGCGCTGGTGCTGCGCGATGCTGCCCGCTTTCAGGCCCGGACCGGGCAGCCAAAGCAGGCGCTGGAAACGTACCGTGATGCAATGGTTGCCGCAGGTATCACACCGGCGCGCCCCGCCAGTAATGACGCATTCACCCTGCTGACGCGTAATGACGAAAAAGATGACTGGCTGAAACGCGGCGTGCGCAGCGATGCCGCCGACCTGTATCGCCAGCAGGATGTAAATGTCACGTTGCAGCATAACTACTGGGGCTCCAGCGGCACCGGCGGTTATTCCGATTTGAAAGCCCACACCACCATGCTCGAGGCGGATGCGCCGCTGGCGGACGGCAGAATGTTCTTCCGTACCGATATGGTCACGATGAATGCGGGGACCTTTGCCAAAGATGATGACGGAAGCTGGTCGCCAAACTGGGGCACCTGTAATTTATCGGCCTGTGATTCCGGACACCGCAGCCAGAAAGATACCGGCGCCAGCTTTGCCGTCGGCTGGCGTAATGACACCTGGGATATGGATATTGGCACCACACCGATCGGATTTAATGTGGTTGATGTGGTTGGCGGCCTGAGCTACAGCAATGATATCGGGGTGATTGGCTATACGCTCAATGCCCACCGCCGCCCGATTTCCAGCTCGCTGCTGGCCTTTGGCGGTCAGCAGGATAACGCCCACGACGATCACCCCGGCACTACCTGGGGCGGCGTGCGGGCCAATGGCGCGACGCTCAGCCTGAGTTACGATCAGGGTGAAGCCCATGGCGTCTGGGCATCGCTCGGCGCCGATCAACTGACGGGGAAAAATGTGGCTGATAACTGGCGCGTGCGCTGGATGGCAGGCTACTACTATAAGCTGATCAACGAAAACAATCGCCGGGTGACCGTAGGCCTGAACAATATGATCTGGCACTACGACAGAGATCTCAGCGGTTACACCCTCGGCCAGGGCGGTTATTACAGCCCACAGGAATATCTCTCGTTTTCCGTACCCGTGACCTGGCGTCAGCGTACCGAAAACTGGTCCTGGGAGCTGGGGGCATCGCTCTCCATGTCCCATTCCCGTACCGCATCGGAGCCCAGCTACCCGCTGATGAGCCTGATTCCGACAGCTTACCGGGTTGACGCCCGCCAGGCGATTGAGTCCGGGGATCGTCAAGCGGCTTCGGCTATACCGCCCAGGCGCTGATTGAGCGTCGGGTGACCTCCAACTGGTCGGTAGGGCTTGGCATCAACATTCAGAAAGCGAAAGACTATACCCCAAGCCAGGGGATGCTGTTTGTGCGTTACTCTGCCGCAGGCTGGCAGGGGGATATGGATATGCCGCCACGGACGCTGACGCCACATGCTGACTGGTAAAACGGGGCGTTATCCCGGGAAAATACGCATCTGGAAAGGTCCGATTTCGCGGATACAAACTGTTTACCTGCTTAGCTTAAGACGGTCACGATAGAGTATACTCTGGCGGCAGTGTTGTGATTCTATGACCTGCGTTTGTGTATCTCTGGAGAGCTAACTTGCGTGTCAGCCGTTCTTTAACCATTAAACAGATGGCTGCGGTATTTGCCGTGGCTATGGTGTTTATTTTTATTTTTTGCGTCATTTTGCTGTTTCATTTTGTGCAGCAAAATCGCTACAACACGGCTACGCAACTGGAAAGTATTGCCCGTTCTGTACGTGAGCCGCTGTCGGAAGCCATTCTGAAGGCCGATATCCCCGAAGCGGAAGCGATCATCAAAGAAATTAAACCTGCGGGCGTCGTGAGCCGCGCCGACGTGGTGTTGCCGAACCAGTTCCAGGCGTTACGGATGCGTTTTATCCCCGAACGTCCGGTGCCGATGATGGTGGCCCGCGTCTTTGAGCTGCCTGTTCAGATATCGTTGCCCATCTACTCCCTGCAGCGCCCGGCGAATCCACAGCCGCTGGCGTACCTGGTGCTGGAGGCGGATTCGTATCGTTTTTACAAATTTGTGATGAGTACGCTGTCTACGTTAGTGACGGCTTACTTACTGCTCACGCTTATTATGACGGTGGCCATCACCTGGTGCATTAACCGGCTGATCGTCCATCCACTGCGCAGAATTGCCCGTGAGCTGAACGAGCTGCCCCTCGAGGATCAGTTTGGCCATCAGCTTGCGCTGCCACGTCATCATCATGACGATGAGATTGGCAGCCTGGTGCGCAGCTATAACCGTAATCAACTGAATCTGCTGCGCCAGCATGATGAACTGAACATTCAGTCAACGCAGTTCCCGGTCTCTGAGCTTCCCAATAAAGCCTTTCTGATGGCGCTGCTTGAGCAGGTTGTGGCGCGGCAGAAAACCACGGCGCTGATGATTATCGCCTGCGAAACCTTGCAGGAAACGGCGGGTGTCTTAAAAGAGGCGCAACGGGAGATTTTGCTGCTTCAGCTGGTGGAAAAACTGAAATCGGTGCTGGCGCCGCGTATGGTGCTCACCCAGGTCAGTGCTTATGATTTTGCCGTGGTGGCGCATGGTGTCAAAGAGCCTTGGCATGCTATTACGCTGGGTCAGCAAGTGCTTACGGTAATCAATGAGCGGCTACCCATGCACGGGATCCAGCTACGCCCCAGCGCCAGTATTGGGGTGGCGATGTTCTACGGCGGGATGAGCGCCGAGCAGCTGTACCGTCGGGCGGTGTCGGCGGCCTTTACCGCGCGGCGCAAAGGCAAAAACCAGATCCAGTTCTTTGATCCTGAGCAGATGGAAGAGGCGCAACGACGGCTTAGCGAAGAGAGCGATATTCTGAACGCCATCGATCAGCAGAAATTCGCCCTGTGGTTACAGCCGCAGGTGGATCTGGCGACGGGGCAGGTGGTCAGTGCCGAAGCCCTGCTCCGTATGGAGCAGCCGGACGGAAGCTGGGATCTGCCTGAAGGGTTGATTGAACGCATCGAATCCTGCGGGTTGATGATCAACGTCGGCTATTGGGTGCTTGAGGAGTCCTGTCGTCTGCTGGCTGGCTGGCAGGAGAAGGGGCTGACGCTGCCGCTGTCGGTGAACCTTTCTGCGCTCCAGTTGATGCACCACAATATGGTGGCGGATCTGCTGGAACTGCTGAATCGCTATCGCATTAAACCCAATATGCTGATTCTGGAAGTGACGGAGAGTCGTCGTATTGATGATCCTCACGCGGCGGTGGCTATCCTGCGTCCGTTGCGTAACGCGGGCGTACGCATTGCGCTGGACGACTTTGGCATGGGCTATGCCGGATTACGCCAGCTTCAGCATATGAAATCCTTGCCGGTGGATCTGTTAAAAATCGACAAGATGTTTGTTGAGGGATTGCCTGCGGACAGCAGTATGGTGGCGTCGATTATTCACATGGCGCGCAGCCTGGATCTCAGCATTATTGCCGAAGGGGTTGAAACCGAGGCTCAGCGTGAGTGGCTGGCCGGGGCGGGTGTTGAAATGGCGCAGGGCTTTTTATTCGACAAAGCCGTCACGGCTCCGGCGTTTGAAGCGCGTTATCTGACTAGTTCAGATAAGACTGAAAACGCGTGAATTGTTGCTGGCTTGTACGAGTCAGCTCTAATTTCTTAACATTGTTGTTTCAAATTTGATGTAAGTTTATTTCTGTCATGTTTTACGGGTGTTATTTTTAATCCGCAGGCGCGAGAACCCCCTATAAAGCCTGTGGTTTAAACCTCAAGGACACCCTATGAAAACCTCTCTGTTTAGAAGTCTGTACTTTCAGGTGCTGACGGCGATTGCTATCGGTATTTTGCTCGGCCATTACTACCCGGAAATTGGCGCGCAAATGAAACCGTTGGGTGATGCGTTCGTTAAGCTCATCAAAATGATTATCGCCCCGGTTATTTTCTGTACCGTAGTCACCGGCATCGCTGGCATGGAGAGCATGAAGGCCGTAGGCCGTACAGGTGCGGTGGCGCTGCTCTATTTTGAAGTGGTCAGTACCATGGCGCTGATTATCGGTTTAGTGATTGTGAACCTGGTGCAGCCCGGCGCGGGGATGAACGTTGACCCGGCGACGCTGGATGCCAAAGCGGTAGCCGTCTATGCCGAGCAGGCGAAAGATCAGGGTATTGTAGGCTTCCTGATGGATGTGATCCCCTCGAGTGTGATCGGCGCCTTTGCCAGCGGCAACATTTTGCAGGTGCTGTTGTTCGCAGTACTGTTTGGCTTCGCCCTCCATCGTCTGGGCAGTAAAGGGCAGCTGATTTTCAACGTGATTGAAAGCTTCTCGCAGGTCATTTTCGGCATCATCAACTTCATTATGCGTCTGGCCCCGATTGGTGCCTTTGGAGCCATGGCGTTTACTATCGGCAAATACGGCGTTGGTACGCTGGTCCAGCTTGGCCAGTTGATTATCTGTTTCTATATCACCTGTATTCTGTTTGTGGTGGTGGTGCTCGGCAGTATTGCCCGCGCCACTGGCTTCAGCATTTTCAAGTTTATCCGCTATATCCGTGAAGAGCTGTTGATAGTCCTTGGGACCTCCTCTTCTGAGTCTGCGCTGCCGCGTATGCTTGAGAAAATGGAGCGCCTCGGCTGTCGTAAGTCGGTGGTCGGCCTGGTTATTCCCACCGGATACTCTTTCAACCTCGATGGCACCTCTATCTACCTGACGATGGCTGCCGTGTTTATTGCGCAGGCGACCAACAGCCATATGGATATTTTCCATCAGATAACCCTGCTGGTGGTGCTGCTGCTTTCATCAAAAGGGGCGGCGGGCGTCACCGGCAGCGGCTTTATCGTGCTGGCCGCCACTATCTCGGCAGTGGGCCACTTACCCGTTGCCGGGCTGGCGCTGATTCTGGGTATTGACCGCTTTATGTCCGAAGCCCGCGCGCTGACCAACCTGGTCGGTAACGGGGTGGCGACCGTCGTGGTGGCGAAGTGGGTGAAAGAACTTGATCATAAAAAGCTCACTGATACGCTGAATAATCGTTCGACAGCAAGCAAAACAGGCGAAATTTCCTCATAATCTCGCAACTTAAGCCCGTAGCCCTTGTCGGGCTGCGGGTGCCTGAGCATAATTGATCCCTGGCCCGTTGGACTCCAGTGTGAATTCTTCGGGATATTTCACTGCGCTGCGCGACATTTTCGCTTTTGCGAGGTCTAACACCGGAGTGTTATGTATCTTTGGCCTCCCCACCTGGCGGGGCTGACTTTTTAACCAGGAATGTTGATCAGGGGTTCTCATGCAGGGCACAAAAATTCGATTGTTAACAGGCGGTTTGCTGATGCTGGCGGCTGTCGGTTATGTGCAGGCAGAAGCACTCCAGCCAGACCCGGCGTGGCAGCAGGGGACACTGGCAAATGGATTTCACTGGCAGGTTTTAGCGACTCCCCAGCGTCCCAGTGACCGGGTTGAGGTTCGCCTGTCTATTGATACGGGTTCGCTGACGGAAAGCACCCAGCAAACCGGCTTCAGCCATTTTATTCCTCGCGTTGCACTGACCCATAGCGGCAGTCTGCAACCTTCCCAGGCACGCTCTCTCTGGCATCAGGGCATCGACCCGAAGCGACCACTGCCGCCTGCGCTGGTCTCCTATGAATACACCATTTTCAATCTGAGTCTGCCGAACAACCGCAATGATTTACTCAAAGAAGCGCTGGTGTGGCTGGCGGACAGCAGCGGCAAACTGACCATCACTCCGGCAACCGTCAATCATGCGCTGGCCAGTGAAGATATGGTCGCGACCTGGCCTGGTAATACGAAAGACAGCTGGTGGCGTTATCGCCTGAAGGGGTCGAGTATGCTGGGCCACGATCCGGCTGAAACCCTGAAGCAGCCCGTGGATGCCGAACAGCTCGACGCCTTTTATCAGAAATGGTACACCCCGGATGCGATGACCCTGATTGTGGTGGGTAACGTTGATACGCGAAGCGTGACCGAACAGATCAACAAAGTCTTTGGTGACCTGAAAGGCAAACGAGCCGCACCGGCGCCTGTCCCGACGTTGCCGCCGATCCCGCGTCAGCCAGTCAGCATCATGACCGATGCGGTGCAGCAGGATCGCCTGTCTGTTATGTGGGATACCGCATGGCAGCCTATCCGTGAATCAGCGGCGCTGCAGCGTTACTGGCGGGAGGATTTGGCGCGTGAAGCGCTGTTCTGGCATATCCAGCAGTATCTGACGAAAGCAAACATCAAAGATATCGGGTTGGGTTTTGACTGCCGTGTGCTGTTCCAGCGTGCCCAGTGCGCCATTAACCTCGATTCCCCGAATGAAAAATTGCAGAACAATGTCGGCATTGTCGCTCGCGAGCTGGCAAAAGTACGGGATAACGGTCTGCCGGAAGAAGAGTTTAATGCGCTGGTGGCGCAAAAGAGTCTGGAGTTGCAGAAGCTGTTTGCCACCTATGCCCGTACCGATACCGATATTCTGATCAGCCAGCGTATGCGTTCGCTGCAAAATCAGGTGGTGGATATCGCGCCGGAGCAGTATCAAAAACTGCGTCAAAACTTCCTTAGCAGCCTGACCAAAGAGGAACTGAACCAGGATTTGCGTCAGCAGCTTTCGCAGGATATGGCGTTGATTTTACTGCAGCCGAAAGGTGAGCCGGAATTCAATATGAAGGAGTTGCAGGCCTCCTGGGCATCCTTTATGTCGAGCGGGGAAGCCGCGCCGGTTGCGGCTCAGCAGAGCGGTAATGACGATCCGCATGCCGACGTGTCGGATATTCCGCCGAAGCAGTAATGCGCAAAAATGGTTGGGCAATCTGCGGTCTGATGCCCTCACCCCGGCCCTCTCCCACAGGGAGAGGGAGAGCAGCTGTGTTTAAAGTCAATGGGTGGCAGCTAACCTGCCGCCCATTTTGTATTGTCACGCACCATGGCGT
>NZ_CBFFRJ010000133.1:0-14216 GCF_965644225.1 Phytobacter sp. V91
GGGCATCGTGAAAAATCTATGGCAAAGAAAGCCTTATGTTCTCATAACTGACGATTAAATCGCACCTTCCCTAATATTGTCCTGCGGTTTTAGCTGGCGGATAAAAAGCAGTATTCTCAGCTACTGCTTGCTTTTTACGCCAGCGTTTTGGTCACCCGTATTAAAGGAAACAGCCCGTCTGCAATGATATCGCCCTCGGGCTGGTAGCCAAGCTGGAGATAGAACTGACGGACGTCCCATTTGCTGGTGATCAATATGCGTGGAAAACCGCGTTCGGATGCCCATTTTTCCATCTCACGAATAAGCAGACTGCCTATTCCCCGACTCTGATAAGCAGGCGCAACGCAGATACGTTCAAATTTGGCATACTCCGGATAGCTGCGCAGACGACCCGCAGCAACGGGCGTATTCCCCTCGATAATCAGTAAATAATCGCATGGCGCTTCCGCTGTTTCATCTATCTCCGCAGCGAGCGAGATGTTGAGATCTATTGCGGTCTGAATGCGCAGGTAATGGACAGCTGCAATATGCCAGGTCTCGCTGGCCCTGATGATTTCCATATTTCTTCCTCTCAGGCGGTACGCTCCGCCGCCAGTTGTCGTAATACGGCAAATACCCGTTGGTTTTCCTGCGCAGTGCCTATCGTCACGCGGATCCAGGAGGCGAGCCCGACTTCTCTCCCCGAACGCAATTTGATGCCTGCATCCAGAAATACGCTGGCCGCTTCATCACCATCCCGTTCAACGTCGATCATCAGGAAATTGGCAAAACTTGGGATGTAGCCTAATCCAAGTTCATCACAAACGGCATAGTAATCCTGCAGCCCCTGGCGAACCAGACTGACCGATTGAGTCAGAAAGGCGGTATCGTCTAAGGCTGCGAGGGCGGCAACCTGGGCCAGCTGATTAACGTTTGGTGGTATTTTAACTTTATGCAACAAACTGGCGATTTCAGCGCCAGTGACCGCAAAACCAATGCGCAACCCGGCCAGGCCATACGCTTTCGAAAAAGTACGAAGTACGATCAGATTTTCAAACTCTCGTACCAGCTCAATGCCATCGGCGACATCAGGGGCTACAGCATACTCCCTGTAGGCTTCGTCAAATACCACCGCAATATTGGCAGGTACCTTTGCGAGAAAGGACTGCAATGCGCCGGATGAAAGTATTGTGCCCATCGGATTATGCGGATTACAAAGCCAAATCAAACGCGTCGCGGGGGTTATTGCATCCAGGACGGCATCAAGGTCAATGGTATAAGGTTTGAGTGGCACCGGAATAATACGCCCGCCGTTCAGGCGGGTAACGAGGTTATACCAGCCGAAAGACGGGGCAGGAATAATCACCTCGTCCTCTTCACCGATAAACACGGCGCTGATCAGTGACAATATCTCGAAGATACCGCTACCGAAGACGATGTTTTGCGATTTTAGATCATACTGATTAATAAGTTTTACACGAAGTTCATCGCAGAACATCGAAGGGTAACGGGACGTTGAGATAAGGGCTTTCATTAACGCCTGGGTTACCAGAGGCGAACAACCGAGGCTATTTTCGTTCAGTGCCAGGTTAATGGCATTGCCATTTTCAGGTAAATGTTCGCGAGTCTCTGCTGGCGGATCGAGGGGCTTAAATGAATCTAAAATATGTCGATAATGCATGATCAATAATTCCTGCCGGAGTAGGTCGTATAAAAGCGGATGTTTTATCCTGGCAGAAAAGTGAGGGGCGTAAACAGGACAATCAGGGTCAGGAAATAGACAAAATGGTTATAAGCTATTCGTTAAAAGGAATTTAATTATGCCGGAAATATTGCCTGGACAGCGGTTAAATCGTTGCCATCCAGGCGGCTTCTTTTACATCAAATGTCCAGTTTTCGCCCGGTCAGCCATTCCACCCTGGCCGGATCCCGATGGGAGAAGAAGGCGCTGGTGGCGGTGTCCAGAGCGGTAATGCGCTGGATGTCGTCGCTGCTGAGTTCGAAATCCAGCATTGCGATATTCTCCGCCATACGTGATTTACGCACGGTTTTGGCAAGCGATACGATGCTGCGCTGAAACAGCCAACGCAGAATAACCTGACCCACGCTTTTGCCATATTTCTCGCCGATCGCGGTTAAAACCGGATGCTCGAAAAGGCCATTTCTGCCCTCGGCAAAGGGCGCCCAGGCTTCGGGCGCAATACCCCGGCTTTTCATCCATTCAGCGGCATGCAGCTGCTGATTGAACGGATTAACCTCAACCTGGTTTACCGCAGGCGCAACCTGGTTAAATGCCATCAGATCGGCCAGTCTGACCGGGTGAAAATTGCTGACGCCGATCGCGCGAATTTTCCCGGCCTGATATAACTCCTCCATAGCGCGCCAGGCGCCATGCACGTCACCGTAGGGCTGGTGGATCAGATAAAGGTCCACATAATCCAGTTGCAGGCGGTTTAGCGAACGCTCAAATTGCGCTTTTGCTCCGGCATAGTTTGTGTCCTGTAACCACAGCTTGGTGGTGACGAACAGCTCTTCACGGGCAATGCCGCTGTGCTTAAGCGCGTTGCCGACCTGGGTTTCATTCTGGTATGACGCGGCGGTATCGATCAGGCGATAGCCGGTTTCAATAGCGTCAATGACCGCACGTTCGCACTCGGCGGCGTCCGTCATCTGGTAGACGCCAAAGCCGAGTAAAGGCATCTCAATGCCGTTGTTCAGTTGTACTTTTTGCATGGTAGCTCTTTAAAGTGAGGTGCGGGCTAATGCCTGCTGGAGTGCATGTTCTGCCCGCACGGCGGCGTCGTGCGCGCCTTGCTGGCGTAAGACCTGGGCCAGCTCACGCAGTTGCCCTTCGCTAAGGCCAACCCGCAGGCTGGCGCGGGTGTGTGATAACAGCTGTGATTCAACGCCGGGCGTCGCTGCCAGCGCGCCGACGGTCGCCAGCTCACGGCTCTGCCAGTCGAGATTGTCCCTGGCGAAAATATCGCCAAACAGATGGCTTTGCAGGAACTGGTTAATCACCGGAGCAAAGTCGAAAAGCGGGCCCTGCACCGGGCCGCCGGAAATTTTGCTCTGGTTCGCCGTGCCAAGCGCCCGCAGTTCCTCACCCACGGGAATGACGGCGACCGGGTTTTTGCCAGGCAAGTCCTCAATACCCCGTTGCTTACGCTCATCGACAACCTGCATCAAAACATTCAGCGCATTCAGGCTGCGGGGAAAACCGGTGTACGCATAGAGCTGAACCAGGATCTCTTTGGCCTCGCTGATGGCCAGTCCGGCATCAAGACCCTGATGCAGCGCCTGATTGAGTTTGTCCATATTGCTGCTGGCCATAAAGGCGGCAATTAAAGGAATAGATTGCTGGCGTGCGGTGAGGCTATCGGAAACCGGGTATGGCTGGTGCATCGCTGATGTTCCTTCTGTAACGGTTGCGGCGTGAATTGTCGGGCAGGTACTGAACGCCAGGAATACGACGGTCGCAAGAGTGGTAATTTGCGAGAGTCTCTTCATCGGTTATTTTCTCCCTTCATCATTAAGGATGCGGCGTGATATTTCCTGCAGAGCGGCGCGCAGCACAGAGTCTGAAAAAATAAAGTCTTCACGGGGCGACATATTGTTTGCAGGTGAGATAAATTTACGCGGTTTAATTCAGTGTAATAAGGTTGGCGGGATAATCCTACGGGCCAGAACAGATAGGCGTTATTACTGTCATTCATAAATCATCCTGCTGCCCCGGCGTTATTAGCGGAGGCAACAGGGCGTAATGGCAATTAATGCTGCTGACCGACTGCCCGCGTTCGCAGGCGCTCTTCTGCCTGCATAACAAGGCTCAGCGAAACCGGTAATACCGTTAACGTCACCAGCGTCGCCGCCAGCAGGCCGCCAATAATGACAAAGGCCATCGGCGCCCAAAAGACCTGACCGGCAATGGGCAGCATACCGAGGACCGCCGCGGCAGCGGTCAGCATAATGGGCCTGGCGCGGTGAGCGGCAGCGCTGACAATGGCATCATCACGGGCCAGACCGCGCCGGACATAGCTGTCCACCTCGCTAATCAAAATAACGGCATTGCGGATAATCATTCCCGCCAGCGCAATCATCCCCAGAATGGCGGCAAACCCCAGCGGTGTGCCGGTGGGCAGCATCAACAACACGATGCCTGGCAGGCAAAAAGGCGTCATCAGCAGCGCCAGCAGGACGCGGGAGAAACGTTGTAACTGGATCATTAGCAGCAACAGCGTCAGGGCGAGTGAGAAGGGCAGAATGCGAAAGACCGAGCTGTTGCCTTTGGCGGATTCCGCGACCGTGCCGCCTTCGTCAATCTGGTAGCCAGGAGGCAAGGTCGCCCGCAGAGCCGCGATCTCCGGTTGCAGAGAAGCCGAAACTGTTTCCGCCTGCAGGCCCGGTGCGATATCGGTCTGGACGGTGATCACCGGCAGACGCTGACGCCGCCAGATAAGCGGGTCATCAACGCCCCATTCCGGGGTGGCAATTTCAGCAAGTGGAATTTTGCGCCCGTCATCGGCGGTCAGAAACAGCGAGCTAAAGCTGTTCAGATCCTGGCGCGCTTGATCGTTGGCCCGCAGCGTCACCCCGACCAGGCGGTTGCGATCGCGCAGGGTGGTCACCGACATCCCCGACCATAGCGTATTCAGCTCCTGAGCGAGGCTTTCTGATGAGATACCCGCCGCCCGGGCGGCAGTCTGGTTGACCTTCAGGGTGATGACCCGCTCGGGTTCGCCTGCGGTCATATTCACTTCACGTGTGTGCGCAGAGCCTGAGATACGGGTTGCAAGCGTTCGGGCAATTTGCTGAACCCTGGCGTAATCGGGCCCGCTCACCGGTACTTAATCGGCCAGCCAACGGGCGGCCCCAGTTCAAGCGGATAAACCCTGGCAACAATATCACTGAACTGGCGGGCAAGAATGTCGCTAATTTGCTGCTGCAAAAGATTGCGCGAGGCAAGATCTTTGGCCACCACCACCAGTTGAGCAATATTTTCGTTTTCGAGCGCCACATCCATGGGCAGATAAAAGCGGATCGCGCCGCTGCCGATATACGAGGAGAAACGCGCAATGTTGCTGTTTCCCTGGAGTGCCTTTTCCAGCAGTCCGGTCTGGCGTGCGGTCTCCGCCTGGGAGGCATTGCCCGGCAGGGTGAGATTGACAAGCAACTCAGGGCGATCGGAAGGGGGGAAAAATCCTCCCTGCAGCAAAGTAGTGGCCGCGCCGGAGAGGATAAGCACCAGCAGGGCAACGGTCAGCGTCAGTCCGCGATGGCGCAGGGTGGCATTAAGACAGTGCAGATAACCGCGCCTGCTAAGCGACGCCTGCCGGGTATGCTGCGGCATAACGGCGGGCAGGATCCACACGCCGGTCAGGGGCGAAAAGAGAATAGCGACCACCCACGAGCAGACCAGCGCAATCATCACCACTGCAAACAGCGTATAGCAGTACTCCCCGGCGCTGGAGGCGGCAAACCCTACCGGGATAAACCCGGCAATCATCACCAGGGTGCCGGTTAACATCGGAAAGGCCGTGGCGCTTAAGGCGTAGCTGGCGGCGGTAAGTTTGCTGTCTCCGGCTTCGAGACGGCTGACCATCGCCTCTACGGTTATCATGGCGTCATCCACCAGCAGGCCGAGGGCAATGATCAGCGCCCCAAGGGAGATGCGCTGCAGCCCGATATCGCAAACCAGCATCAGGATAAAGGTCAGCGCCAGCACCAGCGGAATGGCGGCGGCCACCACCAGCCCGGCACGTAGCCCTAGGGAGACAAAAGAGACGGCCATCACGATAATAATCGCTTCCACCAGTACCTGGACAAATTCATCCACGGCCTGGCTCACCACCGCTGACTGATCCGCGACCCGGGTAATCTCAATCCACTGCGGCAGCGTGTTGTGAATACTCTCCATTCGCGCATTCAGCGCCTGACCGAAGCGCAGCATATTACCGGTGGCGGCCATTGAGACCGCCAGCCCGATGGCCGGTTGTCCGTTGACGCGAAAAAGCGGGGCCGGGGGTTCTGCTGGCTCCCGGCTGACGGTGGCAAGGTCAGTAAGCGGAATAAAACGATCGTCAATATGCAGGGTGATACTGTTGAGGCTCGCTTCTGAACTGAAGGCGCCGCTGACCCGCAGGGTTATATTCTCGGTCGCCGTGCGTACCGTGCCGGAAGGAACGATGGCATTCTGCGCCTTAAGCGCGGCGGTTATCTGTTGCAGGGTGATACCCATTCCCGCCATTTTTTGCGGAGAAAAAGCGACGACGAGCTGTTCCTCCTGTTCGCCTGAGAGCTGGATTTTGCCGATATCCGCAAGCGACATTAGTTCGCGGCGAACCGTCTCCACATAATCGCGCAGCGCCCGGGGCGAGAAGCCGTCGCCGGTAAAGGCGTAGATCGTGCCAAAGGTGTCATCAAATTCATCATTCACCCACGGGCCGCTGACGTCCTCCGGTAGTGAGGGCACGATGTCCTGCATTTTTTTGCGCAGCTGATACCAGATATCGCTCACTCTGGCGGGGGGCGTATCGTCACGCAGATTGACAAATATCACCGTGCGGTCGCCGCGGGTTTCGCTCTCCACGTAATCCAGCCACGGAATTTCCTGAAGTTTTTTCTCCAGCGGATCGGTAACAAAATTGAGCGTGTCTTTCAGCGTGGCGCCGGGCCACCGGGCGCTAATTACCGCGGTCTTGATGGTAAAATTCGGATCTTCATTACGCGATAACAGGTCATAACTTTTTACCCCTATGGCCATGATCATCAGCATCAAAAACACCACCAGCTGCTGGTGAGCGATAGCCCAGGAGGAGATATTCATTTTCATGGCAGGCGTGGTCATTCATCCTCCCCTATGGACACTTTCTCCCCGGCGCGCAGTTTCGACACGCCCGCAATAACCACCTTGTCGCCGGGTTGCACTCCGTCAGCGATAAAAATATCCGTCGCTGAATATCCGGCCAGGGTAACCGGGCGCAGCGCCAGTTGCAGTCCGGGCTTATCAAGCACAAATACGGCGGGTTTACCGGCATCACGGGTCAGTGAGCTGGCGGGCAGCGCGATGACAGGCGGCAGGCGGGTGCTAAAGGCGGCCTGCACGCTGGCGCCGAGCGCGAGCGCTGGTGGAGGGGAAATTAACGTCAGTCGTACCCGCCAGGTGCGGGTTTTGCTGTCGGCCTGGGGGCTGATATCGCGGAAAATTGCCTGAGCCCTGACCGCCGCGCTGGATAACAGCGACACGGTGAACGGGGTGCCAGGATCCGTTGGCATATCATCCGGCGAGGCAACGGCAAACACCGCATCGCGGGAGTCACCCGCAGCAAGCGTCGCCACCTGCTCTGCGGCGCTGACCACCTGACCGACAGAGGCATTAACGGCGGTAATGACCCCATCGGAAGGCGCAATCAGGCGCGACCAGCTAAGATTTTCATCGGCAATTTTCAGGCTTGCCTGCGCACTTTTGCGTTTCGAGGCGGCGGCCTGCCATTCAGCCTGAGCGCTGTCCAGCGCCGAAAGCGAAATCGCTCCCGAGGGCATTAATTGCTTCATGCGCCGCAGATTTACTGCCGCCACCTGTTCCGCCGCCCTGGCGCTTTCGAGGTCGGCTTGCGCAGACAATCGCTGATTCTGGCTGGTATCGCTTTCCAGGGTGGCAAGGAGCTGTCCGGCCTGCACCCGATCGCCGATATCCACCGTGCGGGAAATGATGCGCCCGCCGGTTCTGAACCCCAGCGCCACTTCGTCATGCGCATGGATCTCTCCCACCCGTAACCCGGCGTCGCGGGAGGAGGGGGGCGGTACCACCAGGTATTTAACCGGGCGGGGCGCGACCATTTCGTCGTCCACGGGCTGCTGGCAGCTATGCAGGAGAATGGCAATAAACAACGGGCTGAAAGCGAGCAGCGAAGCCAGTATAAGCCCTGAACCCTGGCATTTTTGCCGCAGGTTACTGAGCAGATTGCGTAATACAGCAGTGAGAGTGTGTGTCATATAGGTTGTCCTGACCGAAATGACGCTATCTCACACTGGTGTTATCCAGATTCTTTGCAGGAATTATCAAGAAACGGTCAAGGGAGCGCAAAAAGGCAGGCGCACGCAGATTTCCAGACCGCCGGAGGCGGGCAAACTGGCGCTAATCTCCCCCTGATGTGCCTGGCAAATTGCCCTGGCGATAGACAAACCGAGGCCACATCCGCCAGAGTTGCGCGCCCTGGAGCCGTCTGCGCGGGTAAAACGCTCAAACATGGCGGCAAGAAACTCAGGCGAAACGCCAGGACCGGCATCACGGAATGTTATCTCAATGGCGGTGGTCTGCTGACGGACGCGAATAGCTAAGCGTTTACCTTCGCTGGCGTAAGCGAGGGTATTTTCCAGCAGCAGCGTCATCACCTGTCCGATTTTAGCGGCATCAGCCTGCAACAGACACTGACTGTCCGCATCGAGGGTGATAACCAGCCCGGCCTGCTCTGCGCGAGGGTGGATCCAGGCGATCCGCTCTTTGAGCAGATCGGTCAGATTAAAAGGGTGATATTCCAGCACCAGCCGATCGGCGTCCGCCAGCGACAGTAATTGCAGGCCGTCCGCCAGCTGATTCAGCGACTGTAGTTGTTTCATTATCATGGAAAGCTGCTGCTGGTCGGGGGCGAAGACGCCGTCCATGATCCCCTGCAGGCGGCCCATTGCGGCGGTCAGCGGCGAGCGTAATTCATGGGCCATTGCCACATGCGAGGCCCGTAACTCCCGTTCATAGCGGGCCAGTTGCCGGGTCATATGGTTAAAGTCCTGTACGAAGGAGGTCATTTCAGCCGGGGCGTTTTCCAGCGCTTGCGCCTGGGCGCTGAAATCGCCACGCGCCACCGTCCGCGCCGCGCCGGTCAGGCGGCTGAACTGCACCGCCAGCGGGCGGACGGTTTTCAGTCCCCAGAACACCAGGCAGGGGATCAGGATCACCAGCAGCACCGCAATGGTCAGCCAGTCTTCCGCCGCAATATTGGGATCGCTGTAGCTCAGTCCCCACCACTGGTCGACAATCTGGTGAAAGCGGCCGGGGTCGGCCGGGGGATGGGCTTTGATCAGCGCATACTCCTGGCGCAGGGCGTCGGGCATCTGCTGTTTGATCCACAGCGCCTGCAGGGCATAGCGCAGCCAGATAGAGGCGACAAAGACAAAGACCGAGCAGATGGAGAAAATCGAAATACGGATACATATCCATCGCCACAAAGAGTGATCGGCGGTTGTTTTCATGGCTGCCTGAACCTGTAGCCTACGCCACGAACGTTGAGCAATACGTCGGTTATGCCGACGGCTTCGAGTTTTTTGCGCAGATTATAAATATGGGTATCGACAACCCGCTCCAGCGCATCGCTGGCGGGCAGGCCGTGTTCAAGTAGTGAAAGGCGGGAGTGCGCCCGCACCGGGGAGCGCATCAGCAGCGTTAACAGCGAGAACTCGGTAGGGGTCAGATCCAGCACCAGAGGGGTATCTCCCTCGCGCGCGACAACGGCGGTCATTGCGGCGGTGTCAACTTCCAGTCCCTGCCAGCGCAGTCGTTCCTGGGGTTCATTCTGCTGCTGATAACGCCGCAGCACCGCCTGCACCCGCGCCACCACTTCTCTGGGATCGTAAGGTTTGACGATGTAATCATCTGCGCCATAGCGCAACGCGCCAATTTTATCCGGCAGATCGCCCATCGCCGTAATCATGATGACCGGCGTCTGGCTTTCCCGGCGCACTGCCGCCAGCACTTCGCTACCGTTCATTGATGGCAGCATCACATCCAGCAGAATAATATCCGGTTTCCACTGGCGGGCGAGATCCAGCCCGGCACGGCCATCGCCGGAGAGGGTAACAACGTAGTTTTCGCGCCGCAGGTAGGCATCAAGCACGTTCGCCGCATCGGCATCATCCTCAATAATCAATACCCGACGTTGATTCATCAGCAGGTCACCTGGCAAAACAGAATGGATTGCACAGCATAATACGCCAGCGGCGGGAAACGGCGTCAGGCTAAATTGCAGAGAATTGAAGCTATCGTGATTGCCGAAAACTTGACTACCAATTTTGGTAGGTGAAATGGCGAAAATACCAGCATTCTTTGCTTTTATTTTCTAGTAAGAAAAACAGGAAGTTTAATATTTCAACTTAAGTGAAACCAAAGTCGCTATTTACGATTAAAAAATTATTTATTTTCACCTTAAGCCAAATATACCCCTGGGGTTAACAATTGTAATTCAGCCTTATAAAAACAATGCAACAGTTGTGCTTCTGTTTCGAAATGTTTTTTGCTACAAGATACACAGAATCAGATTTATCTCTTATTGCCAGTGACACCGCTATCCGCCTGAGGCTGGAGAGGCGAGAACTGCTGTCTGCGCAGGGAATTCGCGCCTTACTAGAAATACTTTATCAGGAGCCAAAAAATGGTGTGGCGTGACTGGCTAAATACTGCCCGTAATAAAACCGATCTCGAAAATAATAAAACTTCCGCAGTTTCTCATTCAGAATCCGCTGAATCTTTAGCCTGGTCATTAGAGCCACGCATGTTATTTGATGGGGCGATTGCCGCCACCGTCAATGACACGGCGGTGGCTGAGAATAACCATAGCGAAACAACCGCAGATGCCAGCAAAGCCGCAGCCAGTGAAGCCCATAGCACTTCCAGCGCGCAGGATAATAATAGCGTAGCACCGGCAGACAGCGGCCGTGCGCAAAACGATGAAAAAAGTGCCCAGGCGGATGTAGCCGCCCCGGCTGAAGAGACCGTGCGCCATGAAGTGGCGTTTATCGACACCTCGCTCAAGGATTACCAGACCCTGGTCGATGGCGTAAAACCCGGCGTTGAAGTGGTGCTGATTGACGGCAGCAAAGACGGCCTTGCGCAAATTGCCGACTGGGCGGCGAGCCATAGCGGCTATGATGCGATGCATATTTTCTCCCACGGCTCCGAAGGTAAAATTAACCTTGGCAGCAACGTGCTCAGCAGCAGCTCTCTTTCCAGCGATGCGGTACAGGCAGCGCTGGCGACCATCGGCAACGCCTTAAACAGCGATGGCGATATTCTGCTCTACGGTTGCGATGTGGGGGCCAGCAGCAGCGGCGATGCCCTGCTGACTGGCCTTGCCAGCGCCACCGGTGCGGATGTGGCGGCCTCAACCAACGCCACCGGGAGCAGCCTGATTGGCGGTGACTGGACGCTGGAAAAAACCGTCGGCACGGTAGAGACCGCCGCCCTGCATATGGAGGGGTATCAGGGGCTGCTGGAGGTGCTCGTCTTTTCGGTATCAGAGACAGGATCTTTCCCCACATCAATCACCCGCAGCGTCGATGGAACACCTGTCACTTTCTCGTCCGCAGCCGATGGCAATTTGGATGTAGAGAAGTGGTTCAGTACGGCAGAAGTTGGGCTATTCTCTGCAACACAGGGCGGACTGACACAACTGAATATTACTGTGCCAACCGGTTACACCTTTGATCTTACCGCGCTGCGCTGCGCGGGGCGGCAGATTTAGGAACTGCTCATTTTACCCTGACCTATGTCGATGGTTCGACCAGCGGGTTTGATGTCTCATTAGACTATTCCAGCATGGGCGATATCGTTTTTCCGCAGGTGATTAACGATGTGGTGAAAATCACGATTACCAGCAATGGTGTCACCGCTTTTCAGAATTTCAATATCAGCGATGTTAAAGCTCCTGTTCCGGTTATCAGCGGGCTGGACGATCATAGTTTCGGGGTGATTGAAGGCGGGTCTCCCCTGGTCCTTGATATTGATGGAACGGCGACCGTTACCGATGGCGACTCTGCCGATTTTGACGGCGGCAACGTCACTGTTTCATTTGGCTCCAGCGGCGCCATCGGCGATGTTCTCTCCATTCGCAACCAGGGAACGGCCGCCGGCCAGATTGGTCTGAGCGGCGGTAATGTCACATGGGGCGGGACGTTAATCGGCACCGTTAGCGGCGGTTCCAATGGTACTGCGCTGGTGGTAACACTAAACGCCAACGCCACACCTGCCGCCGTGCAGGATCTGGTGCGCGGGCTGACTTATCAGAATATCTCTGACGATCCGTCATCGACTACGCGGACGCTGAGCGTTACCGTCAACGATGGCGATGGTCACACCAGCGCGCCTGCCAATATCCCCATCATGATAATCCCGGTTAACGATGCGCCATTGCTGAGCACCACCACGAGCACCCCGACTTATACTGAAAATGGCAGCGCGGTTTCCCTGTTTAGCGGTACCGCCATTACCACGGTTGAGTCCGGGCAAACTATCCGTGGTTTAACCTTTAATGTTGGCAATCTGGCTAACGGCAGCAGTGAAATTATCCGTGTCGATGGCACGGATATTACGCTTACCAACGGTAACAGCGGGAGCACTCTCGGCAGCGGCATCAGCTATAGCGTCAGCCTGTCCGGCACGACGGCAACCGTGGCGCTGAACAGCGTCAGCGGGTTAAGCAGCGCTGTCGCCGCCGCACTGGTTAATGGTATTACGTATCGTAACAGCAGTGACAACCCAACCGGCTCGTCCCGCACCATTACTCTGAGCAGCCTGCGCGACAGCGGCGGCACTGCCAGCGGCGGGGTCGATACCACTGCGCTTTCTGTGTCTTCGACGGTCACCATAGCAGCCGTCAATGACGCCCCGGTCAATACCGTGCCGCTTTCCCAGAGTGTCAATCAGGGCGATTCGTTAAGCTTTAATGCGGGCGCAGGCAACGCCATTAGCATCAGCGATGCTGATGCGGGAAGCAGCCCGGTGCAGGTCACACTGACCGCATCCCATGGCGCGCTCAGCCTCAGCACCATTACGGGATTAACCTTTATTACCGGCACCGGCGCAAATGATGCCACGTTGACCATTGAGGGCACGCTCGTCAATATCAACAACGCCCTGAATGGTCTGACGTTTACGCCGACTGCGGGTTATGCCGGTGATGCGTCAATACAGATAACCACCAGCGATCTTGGATCCAGCGGCGCAGGTGGCGCAAAAACAGATACCGATACCATTAATATCGATGTTGTCAGCACCGCGAGCGTGGTCACCGGTGTCACCACCGATTCCCTGGATGGCGTTTATAAGGCAGGGGACAGCCTGGATCTGCACGTCAGCTTTGACTCTGATGTTAACGTGGATACCACTAACGGTACCCCTCAGTTATTGCTGGAAACCGGCAGCGTCGATCGTTATGCGCAATATGTCAGCGGCTCCGGCAGCAGCACGCTGGTGTTTCGCTATATCGTGCAGAGCGGTGATACCAGCGCCGATCTCGACTATGCCAGCACCACTGCATTAAGTCTCAATGGTGGGACAATCCGCGATGGTAACGGCGCGGATGCGCAGTTGACCCTGGCGGCAACAGGTGCCGCTGGCTCGCTTGGCGCGGCGAACAATATTGTGGTCGATGGCGTGGCCCCCACGGTCAGCTCCATTGTTATGGCCAGCTCAACGCTAAGCATTGGGCAAACCTCGCAGGTCACCATTACCTTTACGGAGGCGGTAACCGGACTCACGGCGGCCGATCTGACAATCAGCAATGGCACGCTCAGCGGGCTTTCGAGCAGCAACGGCGGTCTGAGCTGGACAGGAACCTTTACCCCGACGGCGAATATCACCAGTACCGGCAACTATATTGTGCTCAACAACAATATCAGCGGCGTAAGGGATCTGGCCGGTAACGCCGGAAAAGGTATCGCAACCTCTAATGCATACGCCATCGACACCCAGCGCCCGACGGCGGCCATTGTGGTGGCCGACACCCAGCTTGCCCGGGGTGCAACCACCGAGGTCACCATCACCTTCTCAGAGGCGGTAACGAACTTTACCACCGCTGATTTGTTTGCGCCGAACGGCACACTGAGCAATCTGATGAGCAGCGATGGCGGCATCACCTGGACTGTGACCTTAACGGCGAACAATAACGTCGACTCCGCGTCTAACACCGTTCTGCTCAATAATTCCGGGGTCAACGATCTGGCCGGTAATGCCGGAACCGGGCTGAGTTTTTCGAACAGCTATGCGGTAGATACCCTGCGTCCGACGGCAACAATTGTGATGGCTGACACGGTACTGACGGCGGGTGAGTCAACGCTTGTGACCATTACCTTCTCAGAGCCGGTAACCGGGTTTAGCAACGAAGATTTGATCGTGGGGAACGGCACGCTCAGTGCAGTGACTTCCCAGGACGGCGGTGTGACCTGGACGGCGACCTTTACGCCGAACA
>NZ_CBFFRJ010000134.1:0-14149 GCF_965644225.1 Phytobacter sp. V91
GATTCGCGCGACTGACTTAAAGGTCAAACCTTTCGGAGTCCCCCGGCAAAGCCGGGGGTTTACCGGACTTAATTAAAGAACCCGTAGATTGCGCCTTCGGTACGTACGCCGTTATGCCATTCCGCATATTCCACGGTATCGGCAATCATCGTCCACATCGCAACAAATCCCATACCCAGCGTGATACTGAACAAACAAACCCCGGTCATAATCAGAAAAATATTATCGCCGGCAACGAAATATTGCATCAGCACCCCCACTACGCCGATTAACAGCGCCAGTAGCGTCATATTTTTCTTGCCCATCCGGGCGATGGTCCATTCAGATACAATGGTCCCCAAAATAAATGCCAGAGACTGGATCAAGAAAAACATGGCGGTGAAACCTTCATCACCAATAATATATTTAATAAAATAGATAGCGATCGCCATCCAGACGGTATAGGCAATATAGAAAAAGATGGTAAACAGTGACAGATGAATTAATGGCGTGTTACCCGCAACCGCCCGCAGCATTTCCCTCAGGTTGGGCGCACGCGTATCCTTATCTTCCGCCACGCGTTCTTTGGTCATGCCAAAACAGGCAAGAAAGAGAAAGGTCGCCAGTAAGGCGAAACAGGAGACGGCAAAAGTGTAGCCCATTTTGGCGTCAGTAAAGCGCGAAATCAGCATATCCGCCCCGGTTGAGACCAGCATATACCCGACGATTGCCAGTACCATACGATAAACGGACAGCGAGGAGCGTGACATCTCATGCTGGGTCAGTCGGTTTGTCAGAGCCGAGTATGGGGTATTAACCGCCGTATAGGCGAGGCAGTAGAGAGTGTAGGAAATTAATGCATAATAAAACTTATATTCGCTATCAAAAGGTATAAAACAAATGACCGTCAATATTCCCAGTACCGCACAGCCATAAAGCAGCCATGGACGCAACTTGCCATAACGGCTATGGGTTTTATCAATAGCGAAACCAATAAATATATTAAACAGCGCATCAACTACTCTCGCCACCACAAAAATAAGGCTGGCCAGGGTGGCGCTAATGCCATAACTATCGGTGTAGAAAAACAATAAAAAAAGGGAAACGAAACCGAACGAGAGATTAGAGGCAAAGTCACCGAGGCCATAGCCAATTTTTTCTTTTACGCCAAGAACAACATAACTTTCGGATAATTTTTCTGCTGTCGCCATGTTATGGGTACCTGTGTTTTTATTGAGTTCAGGTAGTATATGGCGAGCAGGATGACGGCTCTTTGCGTTCTTTGTCGGTCTATTTCCCGTTTTTTGTCTTTCAGCGGAATTGTGAAACTTATCACATCGGTGGAATAAACGACGTTTCCGGCAATGGGCCGGAAACGCCTGAACGGTCATTAGCCGTTATTATTACTCCGCCCGCCAGAACGACGCCCACCCGCCGCCTTGCGGTTGCTGGTCACCTGGGTGTGACGTTTTACTGCACGGCGGATCTGATTAGCCTTCATGCGACGGCGATCTTTTTCTACCGCAACTTTAGACGTCGTTTCCGGCGTCAGCCCCACCAGCTCGCGCAGGTAGTTAGTTTGTGCCAGATCCAGTTCGGTATAGCCCCCGCGCGGCAGGCCTTTCGGCAGTGGAATATCGCCATAACGCACGCGGATCAGACGGCTGACCTGCACGCCTACCGCTTCCCACAGACGACGAACCTCACGGTTACGCCCTTCGGTCAGGGTCACGTTGTACCACTGGTTGATCCCTTCGCCACCGCTAAACTTGATGGTTTTAAACGCCGCCGGGCCATCTTCCAGCTGCACGCCACGCCCCAGATCACGCAGTTTGGCATCATCAATCTGGCCAAATACGCGCACCGCGTACTCACGCTCAACTTCGCGGCTCGGGTGCATCAGGCGGTTAGCCAGCTCACCGTCGGTGGTAAACAGCAGCAAACCGCAGGTATTGACGTCCAGACGACCGACGGCGATCCAGCGCGCGCCACGCAGTTTAGGCAGACGGTCAAACACCGTCGGACGCCCTTCCGGATCGTTACGGGTGCAAAGCTCGCCTTCAGGCTTGTAATACGCCAGCACGCGGCAAATCTGCTCAACGGATTCCTTCACGGAGATCAGATGACCGTCGATACGAATTTTCAGGGCCGGTGTAACTTCAACACGATCGCCAAGCGTGGCGACTTTACCGTCGACGCTTACGCGGCCGGCTTCAATGATGGTTTCGATTTTACGGCGGGAACCGTGGCCAGCTCGCGCCAGCACTTTCTGCAACTTCTCGCTCATAGAGCTTTCCTCGGGTGTCGCCTTCACAGGCGTCGAATAGGGTTTTCAGGTCGCCATCGCGGCGATGAAATGGCCGCTTAGTATAGCGACTTGCTTGCTTATAAGAAAGGCTTAACGTCACCGACGCCTTCGCGGATGACCACCGGTGAATCATCGGTGAGATCGACGACGGTCGTCGGCTGTTGCCCCAGATATCCGCCGTGGATGATCAAATCCACCACTTTCTCGAGTCGGTCTTTGATCTCATCGGGATCCGATTCGGTAAATTCGCTGCCCGGCAGCATTAAAGAGGTCGACAACATAGGTTCGCCAAGCGCTTCAAGCAGCGCCACGGCAATCGGGTTGGCAGGCACGCGCAGCCCAATGGTTTTGCGCTTTTCCTGCAGTAAACGACGCGGTACTTCTTTGGTGCCTTTGAGGATAAAAGTGTAGTTGCCTGGGGTGTTATTTTTGATCAGGCGAAAGGCGACATTATCGACAAAGGAATAGGTCGAGAGCTCTGACAGATCGCGGCACATCAGGGTGAAATTGTGCCCATCCGGCAACTGGCGAATGCGACAAATACGCTCCATCGCCCCTTTATCTTCAATTTTACAGCCCAGCGCATATCCGGAGTCGGTCGGATAAACAATCACCCCACCTTTACGCACAATATCCACCGCCTGATTAATCAGACGCGGCTGCGGGTTATCCGGATGAATATAGAAAAACTGACTCATACTTCCCTCACTGTAGAGTTTTGCGGCTGCTCCCACTTAAGCCAGACAGCATCGACATCTGCCGGTAGCCAGAGCTTGCGCCCCAGTTCAATCCACGGGCAGGGCTGGTGAAAATCCGATCCCTGCGAGCCCAGTAAACCAAACTGACGGGCGTATTCGGCAAGCTGCTTACGTTCATTGGGAGCCTGCTGGCATTGGGCGACTTCCATCGCCTCACCGCCGCTTTGTGCAAAATGCGCCAGCAGTCTTTTCAACCATTTAGCAGATAAATCATAGCGTCCTGGGTGTGCCAGCACGGCCGTTCCGCCAGAATGATGAATCACTTCAATAGCTTGTTCTATTGTACACCACTGCGGGGGAACATAGCCTGTTTTCCCTCGCGCCAGGTATTTTTTGAATACATCAGCCATATTGCTGGCTTTACCCTTTGCCACCAGAAAACGGGCAAAATGGCCGCGGGTAATGGCAGCCCCTTGCGCCAGTTGTTGCGCGCCTTCCCACGCCCCGGGAATATGAGCCTTCTCCAGACGTTCGGCAATAAGCTGCGCCCGTAGCTGGCGGCGATCATGTTGCTGTTGCAAAAAGGTACGCATTGCGGGGTGGTCGATATCAATATTTAATCCCACGATATGGATTTCGTGGTTTTCCCAGACGGTGGAGATTTCAACGCCGGTTACCAGGCGCAGATTCAGCCCGGCACGGGCAATCTCCTGCTGCGCCGCGGGGATCCCATCGGTGGTGTCATGATCGGTAATCGCCAGGGTGCCTACACGCATCTCAACGGCACGGTGGACCAGCTCCTGCGGTGTGAGAAGGCCATCCGACGCGATGGTGTGGCTGTGCAGGTCATAAATGATGGCGTAATTCGTGTCGCTCAAACGCGGCTCCAGTGGAGGGGTAACAGACAATGCGCGCTATCATAACGTTACATGATGATTTTCTGAAATGTGTTAACAGCTACCGACGTTCTGACACCGCGATCATCCTGACGAAAAAACGAACAGACCGCGTCTGCGCCGACTGACGTTAACATTTTCTGCAATCAGGGTTGACATTCATCATTCGAACTAGTTAACTAGTACGCAAGTTCACTCAGACAAGGTATCGCACATGAATACGTATGCTTCTCTCAACAACCGCTGGTGGCGCACTCCCTGAAACGGGCTGTGTCTCCGTGCGTATTCAGCACACCGATACCTGGCCCGCCATTTGAGCGGGCTTTTTTATGCAACACATTTAATGAGAGCGACGATGCAAACGCAAAAACCGACACTCGAACTGCTGACCAGCAACGCACTTTATCGGGAAAACCCGACCGCGCTGTTCCACCAACTCTGTGACGCACGCCCGGCAACCCTGTTGCTGGAATCAGCGGATATTGACAGCAAAAATGATTTAAAGAGTTTGCTGCTGGTTGACAGTGCGCTGCGTATTACCGCCTTGGGTGACACTGTCACAATCCAGTCGCTAACCGCCAATGGCGCATCACTGCTGCCTTTGCTGGATGCAGCCCTCCCGGCTGGCGTGGAAAATCGCATTCAGCCAGCGGGGCGCGAACTGCGTTTCCCGGCGGTCAGCCCACTGCTTGATGAAGATGCCCGCCTGTGCTCGCTGTCGGTATTTGATGCTTTCCGCTTGCTACAGGATCTGGTCATTGTGCCGGAAGATGAACGCGAAGCGATGTTCTTCGGCGGCCTGTTTGCCTATGATCTGGTGGCCGGGTTTGAAGATTTACCCACACTTGCGCATGACCGCCGCTGCCCGGATTACTGCTTCTACCTCGCCGAAAGCTTACTGGTTATCGATCACCAGAAACAGCAGACCCGCATTCAGGTCAGCCTTTTCTCTGACGATGCTGATGAGAAAACACGCCTTACTCAGCGCATTGAGACCTTACGCCAGCAGTTAAATGAACCCTCCGCGCCGCTACCGGTTGAGTCAGTGGCCAATATGCAGTGTGAATGCAACCAGAGCGATGAGGAATATGGTGCGGTGGTGCGGCAGATGCAAAAAGCCATCCGCGCGGGCGAGATTTTCCAGGTGGTGCCATCCCGTCGTTTCACCCTGCCGTGCCCTTCTCCGCTGGCGGCTTATGAAGTGCTGAAAAAGAGCAACCCCAGTCCTTATATGTTCTTTATGCAGGATGCGGACTTTGCCCTGTTTGGCGCATCACCGGAAAGCTCGTTGAAATACGATGCCGCCTCACGCCAGATTGAGATTTACCCTATCGCCGGTACACGCCCGCGTGGCCGCCATGCCGATGGCACCCTTGACCGGGATCTCGACAGCCGCATTGAACTGGATATGCGTACCGACCACAAAGAGCTGTCTGAGCATCTGATGCTGGTGGATTTGGCCCGTAACGACCTGGCGCGGATCTGTACCCCAGGCAGCCGCTACGTTGCCGATCTGACAAAAGTGGATCGCTACTCCTTTGTGATGCACCTGGTCTCCCGGGTGGTGGGCGAACTGCGCCGTGATCTTGATGTGCTGCACGCCTATCGCGCCTGCATGAACATGGGCACCCTGAGCGGCGCGCCGAAAGTTCGCGCCATGCAGCTGATTGCCAATGCCGAAGGCTCGCGTCGCGGCAGCTACGGTGGCGCAGTAGGTTACTTTACCGCTCACGGCGATCTTGATACCTGCATTGTGATCCGCTCCGCCTGGGTCGAAGACGGTATTGCCACCGTTCAGGCGGGCGCGGGCGTGGTACTGGACTCCGTACCTCAGTCTGAAGCCGATGAAACACGTAATAAAGCCCGCGCTGTTTTGCGCGCCATTGCTAAAGCGCATAACGCCGAGGAGACGTTCTGATGGCCGATATTCTGCTGCTCGATAACATTGATTCCTTTACCTATAACCTCGCCGATCAGTTGCGCGCCAGTGGCCACAATGTGGTGATTTACCGTAACCATGTCCCGGCGCAAACCCTGATTGACCGCCTTGGCACCATGAAAAACCCGGTGCTGATGCTGTCGCCAGGGCCTGGCGCGCCGTCAGAAGCCGGCTGCATGCCTGAGCTACTGACCCGTCTGCGCGGCAAGCTGCCGATTATCGGTATCTGCCTCGGTCATCAGGCGATTGTTGAAGCCTACGGTGGCTATGTCGGTCAGGCCGGTGAAATTCTTCATGGTAAGGCCTCCAGCATTGAACACGATGGCCAGGCGATGTTTGCCGGGCTGGCAAATCCGCTGCCGGTGGCGCGTTACCATTCCCTGGTCGGCAGTAATATCCCGGCGGGGCTGACCATTAATGCGCACTTCAACGGCATGGTGATGGCGGTGCGTCACGATGCGGATCGGGTATGTGGTTTCCAGTTCCATCCGGAATCCATTCTGACCACCCAGGGCGCACGCCTGCTAGAGCAGACTCTGGCCTGGGCTTTACAGAAACTTGAGCAGACCAATACCCTGCAACCGATCCTCGAAAAATTGTACCAGGCCCAGACGCTGAGCCAGCAGGAGAGCCACCAGCTATTTTCTGCCGTGGTTCGCGGCGAGCTAAAACCGGAACAGCTTGCCGCCGCGCTGGTCAGCATGAAGGTTCGCGGTGAGCACCCGAATGAGATCGCCGGGGCAGCGACTGCCTTGCTGGAAAATGCCGCCCCCTTCCCGCGCCCGGATTATCTCTTTGCCGATATCGTGGGTACCGGCGGCGATGGCAGCAACAGTATCAACATTTCCACCGCCAGTGCCTTTGTGGCGGCAGCCTGTGGCCTGAAGGTGGCCAAACACGGCAACCGTAGCGTCTCCAGCCGTTCGGGTTCATCAGATTTACTGGCCGCCTTTGGTATCAATCTGGATATGAATGCGGATAAATCACGCAACGCGCTGGATGAGCTGGGCGTCTGCTTCCTGTTTGCGCCGAAATACCATACCGGATTCCGCCATGCGATGCCGGTTCGTCAGCAACTGAAGACCCGCACCCTGTTTAACGTCCTTGGCCCGCTGATCAACCCGGCACATCCGCCGCTGGCCCTGATCGGCGTTTACAGCCCGGAACTGGTGCTGCCGATTGCCGAAACCCTGCGCGTACTCGGCTATCAGCGGGCGGCGGTTGTGCACAGCGGCGGGATGGATGAGGTTTCCCTCCATGCGCCGACCCTGGTTGCAGAGCTGCATGCGGGCGAAATCAAAAGTTACCAGTTAACCGCCGCGGATTTTGGTCTGACGCCTTACCATCAGGAGGCGCTGGCAGGCGGTACGCCGGAAGAAAACCGTGACATTCTGACGCGCTTATTACAAGGTAAAGGTGACGCCGCCCATGAGGCCGCCGTTGCCGCAAACGTCGCCATGCTGATGCGTCTGCATGGAGAAGAAGATTTGCAGGCCAACGCGCAAAAAGTACTGGATGTGCTCCACAGCGGTACCGCGTATGACAAAGTCACCGCACTTGCGGCAAGAGGATAAATAATGCAGACCGTTTTAGCGAAAATCGTCGCAGATAAGGCGATTTGGGTAGCTGCCCGTAAGGAACAACAACCGCTGGCCAGTTTTCAAAATGAAATTGTACCCAGCACCCGTCGTTTCTACGATGCTCTGCAAGGAACGCGTACCGCGTTTATTCTTGAGTGCAAAAAAGCCTCCCCTTCAAAAGGGGTGATCCGGGATGATTTTGACCCGGCGCGCATTGCCGGTGTGTATAAACATCATGCCTCGGCGATTTCGGTTCTCACCGATGAGAAATATTTCCAGGGCAGTTTTGATTTTCTGCCCATCGTCAGCGGCATCGCCCACCAGCCCATTCTGTGTAAGGACTTTATTATCGATCCTTACCAGATTTATCTGGCTCGTTTTTACCAGGCCGATGCCTGCCTGCTGATGCTGTCCGTACTCGACGACGAGCAGTATCGTCAGCTTTCTGCAGTCGCCCACAGCCTGAATATGGGCGTACTGACGGAGGTCAGCAATGAAGAGGAGCTGGAGCGCGCCATTGCGCTGAATGCCAAAGTGGTGGGGATTAACAACCGTGACCTGCGCGATTTATCGATCGATCTTAATCGTACGCGCCAGTTAGCCCCTCGCCTCGGCGCTGGCGTAACCGTTATCAGCGAGTCAGGCATCAATACCTATGCCCAGGTGCGTGAACTTAGCCATTTTGCCAACGGTTTTCTGATTGGTTCGGCGCTGATGTCCCATGACGATCTCGATGCCGCGGTTAAACGCGTGCTGCTCGGCGAGAATAAAGTGTGCGGCTTAACCCGCCCACAGGATGCGCTGGCGGCCCACGAGGCCGGAGCCATCTACGGCGGACTCATCTTTGTACCGGGCTCACCGCGGGCGGTTGACATCGAACAGGCAAAAACCGTGATGGCTGCGGCGCCACTTCAGTATGTGGGAGTGTTCCGCGATACGCCTGTCGATACCCTGGTTGAAACCGCGAAACAGTTAAATCTGGTGGCGGTACAGCTCCATGGCGCTGAAGACCAGGCTTATATCAACACCCTGCGCAATCAGTTGCCTGCAACGGTGAAAATATGGAAAGCGCTGAGTGTAAAATCGGCGCTGCCAGCCCGTGATTTACAGCATGTTGACCGCTATCTGTTTGATAACGGCCAGGGCGGGACGGGTCAGCAATTCGACTGGTCACTGCTGGCGGGCCAGAAACTTGATGATGTGCTGCTGGCTGGCGGACTGGGCGCTGACAATTGCGTTGATGCCGCCCGACTTGGCTGCTCCGGGCTTGATTTCAATTCAGGCGTAGAGTCTGAACCGGGAAAAAAAGACGCCGCTAAACTGGCCTCGGTATTCCGTACTCTGCGAGCTTATTAAGGAAGAAAATAATGACGACTTTATTAAACCCCTATTTTGGCGAGTTTGGCGGCATGTACGTGCCACAGATTCTGATGCCAGCGCTGCGTCAGCTCGAAGAGGCCTTTGTCAGCGCGCAGAAAGATCCGGCCTTTCAGGCTCAGTTCACTGACCTGCTGAAAAACTACGCCGGACGCCCAACCGCGTTAACCAAATGCCAGAACATCACCGCCGGCAGCAAGGCGACGCTTTATCTCAAACGTGAAGATTTATTGCACGGCGGCGCGCATAAAACCAACCAGGTGCTGGGACAGGCGTTGCTGGCCAAACGGATGGGGAAAACTGAGATCATCGCCGAAACCGGTGCCGGTCAGCATGGCGTCGCCTCGGCGCTTGCCAGCGCCCTGCTCGGCCTGAAATGCCGTATTTATATGGGTGCCAAAGACGTTGAGCGCCAGTCGCCTAACGTCTTTCGTATGCGCCTGATGGGTGCAGAAGTGATCCCGGTACACAGCGGATCGTCCACCCTGAAAGATGCCTGCAACGAAGCGCTTCGCGACTGGTCCGGCAGCTATGATACCGCCCACTATATGCTCGGCACCGCCGCAGGCCCTCATCCGTTCCCGACTATTGTGCGTGAATTTCAACGCATGATTGGTGAAGAGACGAAAGCGCAAATCCTCGAAAAAGAAGGTCGGTTGCCGGATGCGGTCATCGCCTGTGTGGGCGGCGGTTCGAACGCGATTGGCATGTTCGCTGATTTTATCGAAGAAACCAGCGTCGGCCTGATTGGCGTGGAGCCTGCCGGTCATGGGATCGAGACCGGTGAACACGGCGCGCCGCTGAAACATGGTCGGGTCGGTATTTACTTCGGCATGAAATCGCCGATGATGCAGACCGATGAAGGGCAAATTGAAGAGTCTTACTCTATCTCTGCCGGGCTGGATTTCCCCTCCGTTGGGCCACAGCATGCTTACCTGAACAGCACCGGGCGGGCAGATTATGTCTCCATTACTGATGATGAAGCCCTTGAAGCCTTCAAAACGCTCTGTCGTCACGAAGGCATTATTCCGGCGCTGGAATCATCTCACGCCCTGGCGCATGCGTTAAAAATGATTAAAGAAAATCCGGAGAAAGAGCAGTTGCTGGTGGTTAACCTGTCAGGACGTGGAGACAAAGATATCTTCACCGTTCACGACATCCTGAAAGCGCGAGGGGAAATCTGATGGAACGCTACGAAAACCTTTTTAAACAGTTGCAGGAACGCAAAGAAGGCGCCTTTGTTCCTTTTGTGACCTTAGGCGATCCCTCCCCGGAACAGTCGCTGAAAATTATCGACACGCTGATTGCCGCGGGGGCTGATGCGCTGGAGCTGGGGATCCCCTTCTCCGACCCTCTGGCTGACGGGCCGACAATTCAGAATGCGGCGCTGCGCGCCTTTGCCTCCGGCGTGACGCCCACTCAGTGCTTTGAGATGCTGGCCGCCATTCGTCAGAAACACCCGACAATCCCAATTGGCCTGCTGATGTATGCCAACCTGGTCTTCAGCCGCGGTATTGACGAGTTCTACGCCCAGTGTGCAAAAGCCGGTGTCGATTCCGTGCTGATTGCCGACGTGCCGGTGGAAGAGTCAGCGCCCTTCCGCCAGGCGGCTCTGCGCCATAATGTCGCCCCTATCTTTATTTGTCCGCCTAACGCAGATGATGAACTGCTGCGCCAGATTGCCTCATACGGCCGGGGTTACACCTATCTGCTCTCTCGTGCTGGCGTGACCGGGACGGAGCATCGTGCCGCACTGCCGCTGCACCACCTGGTGGAAAAACTGACGGAGTATCACGCAGCTCCGCCTTTGCAGGGTTTTGGTATTTCGTCTCCGGAACAGGTGACTGCGGCAATCGGCGCCGGTGCCGCCGGGGCGATTTCAGGCTCCGCGATTGTGAAGATCATTGAAAATAATCTGGATAAACCTGCGTTGATGCTGGAAGAGCTGGCGACATTTGTTCGCGCCATGAAAGCCGGTAGCCGACAGTAACCATCGTTCCACCTGTCGCCGGGGTAAATGTCTGGCGACAGGTGTGACCTGGATCATTAATCACTTTTCTCATCCGGATTTACCCCCTCTTAATCATTGCCCTTGCTTATATTACGCTCAATAATGCCACTGAATATAAGGGTAACGAATAGATGCAGGCAGCGTATTGCCTGATCACTCGTTTAATTTGGCGTTGTTCCGGGTAACGAAGTCCGTATGTTCAGCAAAGCCGTACTGATTAGAGGCTGGTTCACAGTCGCCACCATATTTACCTGCTTTACTCTCGGCATATATATCGGACACATGTTTTTTGCCGACTCGCGCATTCCGTGGATGATCGGCGCAATTGCGGCCATGGTGATTAACTGGGGCTGTTATCCAAGCTTAAAAAAATTGCTCTAGCGGATAAGAAACTGGCCGCCAGGCGGCCAGAATATGAGGGAGCAAATCAGAAACGATAACCCGCTGAGAACATAAATACCCAGGGATCCAGGCGAGTACTGACGCTCTGCTGCACGCCGCCGGCTTTAAATCTGACGTCGGTATCAATATCCATGTACCAGACTGAGGCGTTAATCAACCAGTCGCGATTAATTAAGTAATCCAGTCCGGCAACACCTGCCGCACCCCACGAATTCTTCAGGCTTAAATCACTGAGTCCTGCGGCTTTGCCGGTGTCGTTGAATTTCTCGTCAAAGAACATCGTGTAGTTGAGACCCGCGCCAACATAAGGACGGAACTTACTGCCTGCATCGCCGAAATACCATTGAGCAACCAGTGTCGGGGGTAAATGGTGAACGGTAGCAATATTACCGGTTGGGCCAGTACCGACCTTGTGGCGAAACGGCGTGGCGGCCAGTAATTCAATGCCGATGTTTTCCGTTGCCATATAGGTCGCGGTCAATCCGAGCTGGGTATTATTGCTGACGTTAAATCCCCCCAGGCTGCCTAACACATTATCCGATCCTTCCGTTGGCCTGACGGTCGCTGAACCTGCCCGAATAAAAAACTCACCGGCTTCGTGCGCAAAGGCACTGGAAGAAATGCTACTGAGGATCACTGCTGCCACGGCTAATTTTTTCATGTCCACTCCATGTTTGTGGTTTTATTAAGCGCAGTGAATATAACCATTAATGGGTACGAAGTGATCTAACTGAGATCACATTCCATTCGCGATTTTAACATTTATTGATCTACATTAATTTTGATGACCAATGCCAATTCATGGATCATGTAACAATATCAATTTACTCACTAAATGCTGCTGAAAAAACGCGCTCTGCCATCGCCCTGAGCCATTTTTGTCTGCCCGGGATTACCGCCGCTTTACAAAGATATGCTTTTCCATACGCGTGCTGATGCTGCCACCGACGGCTCATCCAGGGTACAATTGCGCTGAATTTTTACATTGCAGAACTCAAGGAGAGTGCATGTCTATCACGGCGAAATCCGTTTACCGTGACACGGGGAATTTTTTTCGTAATCAGTTTGTTACTATTTTACTGATTACACTGTTGTGCGCGTTGATTACTGTGTTGCTGGGACGGGTGTTTATGCCCAGTGAGGCACAACTCGCCATTTTGAGTGAGGGAGATAACCTGGCGGGCAGTACGGGGTTGTTTGACCTTGTGCAGAATATGACGCCCGAGCAGCAGCAGGTCTTGTTGCGCGCCTCAGCGGCGTCAACGTTTTCTGGCTTAATTGGTAATACGCTGCTGGTTGGCGGAACCCTGGCATTGATCCAGCTTGTCTCTGCGGGTCACCGGGTGAGCGCTCTGCGCGCAATCGGCGCCAGCGCTCCGGTACTTCCGGCGTTGTTTTTCATGCTGATGCTGATGATGTTTCTGACCCAGTTTGGCATCATGCTCGTGATCGTCCCTGGTGTGCTGGTGGCAATTCTGTTTTCGTTTGCCCCCGTCATCCTGGTGCAGGATCGTCCAGGCATGTTCAGTGCAATGCGTAGCAGTATGCGTTTAAGCTGGAGCAATATGCGCGTGGTCGCCCCGGCGGTCATTGGCTGGATGTTAGCGAAGATAATTTTGCTGATGTTCGCACATAATCTGGCGTTTTTGACACCTGAAGGTGGCGCGGTGGTCGCTAACATGTTGAGTAACATGATAACTGTAGCCCTGCTCATTTATCTGTTCCGCTTGTATATGTTGATTCGTCAGTAATTTCTCTGTCTGCGTGGTCGCAACCGCGCAGACGTTACCTGGTAACGGAATCGTAGAATGAAGCAGTTTCTTGATTTTCTCCCACTGGTCGTGTTTTTTGCGTTTTATAAATTGTATGACATCTATGCGGCCACCACTGCGCTGATCGTCGCCACAGCCGTCGTCCTGATTTACAGCTGGCTTCGCTTCCGCAAAGTCGAAAAAATGGCGCTTATCACCTTTATTCTGGTGGCAGTCTTTGGCGGCCTGACCATTTTCTTCCACAACGATGAGTTTATTAAATGGAAGGTTACGGTTATCTATGGCCTGTTTGCTGGGGCTCTGCTTTTCAGCCAGTGGGTGATGAAAAAGCCGTTAATTCAGCGCATGCTGGGTAAAGAGCTGACTCTGCCTGAATCCGTGTGGTCGCGTCTTAATCTGGCCTGGGCGCTGTTTTTCATTGTTTGTGGGCTGGCCAATATCTATATCGCTTTCTGGTTGCCGCAGAACATTTGGGTCAACTTCAAAGTCTTTGGCCTGACGGCGCTGACGCTTCTCTTTACCGTTCTCAGCGGCGTCTACATCTACCGCCATATCCCGCAGGATGATAAATCCTGACAGCTAAAAGCCAGGCTCGTCCTGGCTTTTTTTCGCCCCGCCGTGTTATCCCGTTGTGAACAGCAATAATTTCATAGTAGCATCCCGCCAAAACCCCTCATTCATTGCTGAGATAATAATGACAAACACTCAAGATGCGCCTCAGGGCGAGCTGGTTCTGCGCACCCTGGCCATGCCAGCGGATACCAATGCCAATGGCGATATTTTTGGCGGCTGGCTGATGTCGCAAATGGATATGGGCGGCGCGATTCAGGCCAAAGAGATTGCCCATGGCCGCGTGGTTACCGTTCGGGTCGATGGCATGAGTTTTTTACGCCCGGTCGCGGTGGGCGATGTGGTGTGCTGCTACGCACGATGCGTTAAACGTGGGAATACGTCAGTGACGATTAACGTTGAAGTCTGGATCAAGAAAGTGGCTTCTGAGCCTATCGGTCAGCGCTATAAGGCCACTGAAGCACTGTTTATCTATGTTGCGGTTGACAGCGAAGGAAAACCTCGCCAGTTGCCAGCACAGTGAAAAAAGCCTCCGTTTGCGGTAATGCCGATCAGTTAAGGATCGGTTGACCGATCCTTAATCTGCGGCACTATAACGGCTTCCACAACAGGGAGCC
>NZ_CBFFRJ010000135.1:0-13988 GCF_965644225.1 Phytobacter sp. V91
ATACAGCTCAGCTAAGGTAAGGCTAATACAGATAAGGACTCCACTGAACCCCACCGATTAAATCGCACCTTCCATAGCATGCACTAGGTTTAGCTTATGGCTAAAACCGAGCTTAATATTTTCAATCAGGCCGCTATCCCGGCAATGCAATTTCAGAATATCAAAAAGTAATTCCTCAACGAAAAGATGCCCTTTCAGTATGATTGAGGTGGTATCCATACCAGCGTGCAGGTGCTTCTCGTACCTTGAGCATCTGGCTTCGTAAATGGCTTTAAGCCCTTCCTGTGTGCGCATCGTGTCCCATCCAGCAGTACCCGTTTTCATGCAGTGTACCAAAGCTATCACATACATGATTCCATACATTTAGCCATTGCAAACCATAAGCCCCATTGGTGGTAAGGCAACAAGCGGAGCCTCTGGCGACTTCATCAGGGTTATGTCAGTTAGTGAGGCTTATCAGGATGACCATGTACCCAAAGGGAGCGAGGCCGAACCGCTGGCAGAGCTTGCATATGGTCTGCAAGTACCGTGACCACCATAAACCTGTTTATCCCTGCGGCGTCTCGCGACGGCGACAGAACGGGGGCATCGGGCTAAAATGCGCTTCACTAAAAGTCTTCGGGATTATGCCGGATAGGCGGCTTTTGTTCGTTGTTGGGCTGTCGCAGTAAGAACGTTGAAACCACTGCCAGCGCGGTGATATGCTCCCGACTACCACACACTAACCACGCGACAGGCGCGGCGATTGTGCAATGTGTAGTTACGGCTGTACCTGCATTAGCGGGGTAAAGTAACTAGCTGATAAATAACAATGAGCTTATTTATCAGTAATCTGGAGCGGGTGAAGGGAATCGAACAAAAATCCATTCCACTTCTGTAACCTACTGACAGATAACGATATTGCGATCAGCATAGGTAACTGATTACGTGATAATAGAGGATCATTATCGTGTCGATCAAGGGCCAGGCGTACTTATACAAGCGAAAAGACGGAATCTGGATGTTTCAGATCTTCGTACCGAAGTACCTCAGATTTTTATATCCGTGTCGAATGTGGCGAAAGACCACCTCAACCCGCGATCTTAATGAGGCTCGACGGTTCAGAAACCACCTGCTGTTAGAATGGGAAGAGTTAAAGCGGAAGTACAATCCAAGCAACCCCGATCAGTGGTTGCAGCAGTCAATAGCCGCCTTGCACACGGAAGGGAAAAAGAACAAGAGCCGCCCTCAACCTGTAGCGCGATCCTGTTCTATTCCCACTCTGTGCCTCTTGCGGGACGAATACGCCGAAAGCTATAAAGACCGCCGCTCTTATTCCACCTTGAGCAAATCGGCGCGAGCCGTTGAGCTATTTCTTGAGAGCGCCAATCAACCGGACATTGCCTTAGAAAGGATAGGTCGCCGCCTGGTGACTGAGTTCCTCGATACGCAAAAGGAGAAAGGAGCCGCCGATCAATCTCGTCAAAACTGGCTAACGTGTTTAGGGAGTCTCTACGAGTTTGCAAAGCGCCGCTACGATGGCATACCAGACCGCAACCCTTTTCACGGTCATAACCTCGAAGCACGTCGCACGATAGAGAGTTATCAGCCGTTTGAGCCTGACCAGATGCAAAAGCTACTGGATGCAGCAGAGCCGGAGATCAGGAACATCATAATCATGGGACTGTTTTCAGGATGCCGCCTTGATGAACTGGCAAGCCTCAAGAAGTCGGAGATCCAGATGGTGGAGGGTGTGCGCTGTTTCTACATTTCGAAATCAAAGACCAAGGCGGGGGTACGTTACGTCCCTATTCACTCCCGACTATCTACGATTGTCGATGAATACCTAAGCCACGGCTATGGAGAATACCTATTCCCACAGGCCAACAAGATTAACCGCGCTGACGGTAAGAAAGGCCCATTCTACTCTCAAGCGTTCACCAGGCTACGCCGTCGTATATTGCCCACTGCTACAGATCGCCAATGTTATCATAGCCTTAGAGGAATGTTTATTACCTGCCTGGACCGTACCGGATGCCCCGAACAACGCATAGGGGCTATCACCGGACACACAGAGCAAAAAGCCAAAACAGAAGCGTTCCGCACCTATTCCCAGGGGGCGAGCATGGAAGAATTAGCGGGGTATGTTGAGATGGTGGATTATGAACAAATACCGACCAACAAAACCAGTGTTATCCTCTGTTCATAACGTAAATACCCGAATGAACAGCATAATATACCGCACGAATTACCAACTGTGAATTTAACCAGTGAACTGAGTTTTCATCGTTGCAAAGCGAAGCGGTGAGGATTACCATAACACTACATGTTGTGTTTATTGATGTATTTAATACAACATGTGCAATAATTCACTTCATGAATAGGTGTTGATAATGGCTAATAATCCAAAGCAAACATCAAGCAAAGTCGCATCAGTGGCAGCACAAACCTTGAACAACCCTAACGCATCTGGAATCCAAAAGAGTCTTGCTGGTTCAGCACTATCTCAAAAGGGTTCTTCAAACCAAACAAGCGGTGCAATGGAACATAAAGCATCTGCTGCCCTCAACAACCCTCGCTCAAGTGAATTGACCAAAGAACTTGCCGCCTCTGTTCTGGCTCAGTCCAACAAAGGGCGTAAATGAAAAAAGGGGCGCAAGCCCCTTATTTTTTAAACTCGGTAGTAACCGTATCACCTTCGGTTTTCTTAGGTGCATTGTTCACTACCTTCTGTTTAACAGTCCCACCTACAGATTTATTTCCCTGCGTTTTAGTCGCGATAACATTAACTGTAGCTTTGCTAACAAGTCTGATCTGTTCAAATTCAAGATCGAATTGCATCGCGTATTCAGATTTATAATCGTAACTGATTCCAGAGAGAATAACATTCTCGTACACTTTGTGCTCTGTCACTAATGTGATGGGCTGGCGACTGTCAAACATCTTATCGAGGTATTCGATAGCCTGACTGATACGAGTGCCATTCACACCAGCGCTGTATAACAAATCCTTTTCCAGCCTCACCGGAGTTTCGGAAATAATCCCCGATAGCTTGAATGTATTATTCTTAATCTGAACGTGATCGCTCACCTCTGCCCCGCTCTCAACGGGATAGCTGGTAATATCAGCCTGTCTACGGATTCCCGTATCTGTTACGGCATCAAACACTATCGCCTGATAGTTCTGGATATAGCTATCTGAGGACGAATTATATACAGATGCAAGGATGGTGAAGCCGTTTTCACCTTTAGTGCGGGTAGCACTGCTGTTATTACTGTTCTGAGTTGAATTGATTCGGGAGGCATCGCCGCCCCCGATAGTTAAACTTCCAGGTGTTGCCATTTAGCCCCCCGTCCCTTGTCCAGATGAAACAGCCAGCACCATACGCTGATTGTTATCATTGATACGCTGATCAACCGTAGCATTAAGCATGTTTCCAAACGTTGGATCAGGAGAAATAGTTAGATGGATAAGCCCTTCCGGTAGCTGATTCTGTAACACTACAGGCTGCATGATCGGTGCACTGGGTGGCTTAGCTGGCGCTGCTGCACTCTGTTTCAACATTGAAACAGGAGAGTAATCTCCGTTGGTGCTCTGCGCGTAGCTGCTCACGTCTTTAGCGTCGCTTGTCCCGTTCCACCAATCATGGAATGTATCGAACACATTAGGCTGGTGTGTGCCGTCTGCTTTCGGCTGGCTGGCTCCATAGGCGTTAGCCACTGGATTACTTCCAGCCTGTACAGGTGCTGACGTTGTGCCGTAATGCTGGCTCACTGCCTCTTTTGTGGTGTTGTCACCGTTCAGGAGGTTGAGCCTACCCGTGATCCAGTTGGTT
The DNA here is from genome assembly GCF_965644225.1 of Phytobacter sp. V91. NCBI lineage: Bacteria > Pseudomonadati > Pseudomonadota > Gammaproteobacteria > Enterobacterales > Enterobacteriaceae > Phytobacter > Phytobacter sp. V91. The sequence goes on from NZ_CBFFRJ010000135.1 coordinate 3,815, forward strand.
AGCTTCATCAGACCATCCACCACATCACCCGCTGCCCGTCCGATCCCCTCGAAGAAAGGCAACGCCTCCTGCATAGCTTCCTTAAACTCTCGCATGGTTTCAGGGTCAATCTCTGACATAAACCCTTCGAAGAATGCCAGCTTCTGGCTATCGGATAGAATGCTAAGTTCCTGGTTAAACTTACGGTAGGCTACAAGCTGATCTTGCTGCTCCTGGTTCAACCACTGACCGTTACGCTTGAGCACGTCCACCTGATCAGTGAGTGCCTTACCTTGATTAGAAAATGCCTTGTGATACAAGCCTAAATCGTCTGCAAGGTCTTCCAGGTTATGAAGGATTTGCTCTTGTGAATAGCCTTTGCCCTGCATGGTGTTGGTATAGGCAGAAACGAAGCCAAACGGATTGGATTGGTAGGATTTCAGATCGTCTTTAGTGAATCCCATGTTCAGGGCTGTATCTACTGCGGCGTTCCCGCCTTTCCATTTTCCAGACTTCTTATCAAAGGTGCTGTTGGTGTAGCTGTCTGCCAGCTTTTCTGAAATGTCCTTTCCGTTATCCAATAGCTTACGCTGTCCTTGCAGCCCCATCCCGCTATCGATCCCGTTAGCCGTGGCATACTGAGAAAGCGCCTGTAACACGTTATAATCCACCCCGCCCAATCTGGCACGCTGCACAATCTCGCTACGCTCTTCCTGTGCTGTAACAGCCTCTTTCCCCCATGAATAAGCACCGTAAGCCGCCGCCCCGATACCAGCGCCAGCCAGCGCACCAGTGCCTAAACCCATCAGAGAGCCAGAGATAGCCCCTGTAGCCTTACCACCGCCAGCAAGAGCGTTAGCTCCTCCCGCCTTTGCTGCTGCCCTACGCTCTGCGTTAATGCGTCTGTAGCTCTGCTGGAGGCGCTTAATCTCGCTGTTCTGGCGTTGTAGAGAGATAGTTCCTGCTGCATATGCTTTAGTGATCCGTGACGCTGCCAGTGCTGCCTGTGTAAGCTCAACATTGGTAAGATGTTGCATACTCTTAAAGCTGCTGGCAGTGTCGAGGAGTTTTAGCTCTGCACGTTCACGGCGCTGTGCGTTTCTTGCGGCCTCTTTCACTGCCTGAGCCTCTACACGGGCTTGCGCCTTAGCTGCCCTTGCCTTTTCTCGTTCATCGCTATTACGTGGCTTAGAAGCTTTCTTATTCAGCTTGTCTAATTCTCTCTCAGCAGATTTAAGCCCTTGGCTGAATCTCTTCATGTTCAACGTAGGGTCTTTAATGCCTTTGGCTTTCTTCTGAATTTGATCGAAAGCGTCCATAGCTTCCTTCATTGAATTACGGTTAACCACGAATTCGACGGTATTACGGATCGTACTCGTATTAACGATTAGTCCACCTGACATTATTCACCGCCTTGTTTGTCTAAATAATGGTGAATAGCTTGCTCAATCGTATCCCCTCGAAAAATACGTTGTCTCACGCCATTATAGTCAACACCTAATAATCTGCACATTGCAGCAACATTTAATAACCCTTCGGCATCAGAGGCCGATAATTGAACATGCAGCCCTTTGTTAGATTTTAAAATTAATTGCATACTTTTCCTCACGTTGGAAATAAAATAGGGCGGGAACACTGGGGAGATGTTCCCAACGTTCACACGCCCTATTCAAAAGCTCTTCTGTTATTTCCCAGACGGGAAGAGCTACCGTCTATCGCTCGTTATTCGGAAACGCTACCGAAGATGATCGCTTGTGGAATATTCACAATTGGCAGATAACTACATTCTGTCGCTATCTCAGGGAAGCCCCAACGCTGATCAACTACAACATACTGGTGATATAGCTCTGCACCTTTGCCCTGTGTGGCGTGGCGAACGCCGACACCGCTATGCAGGACGTAGGCATTTGATTCAGGTTTCATGGTTGGCAAACTAACGAAGCCATCAACCCCGATTTTGTCAGTGATTAGGCTATAGCCTGTCACATCGATCACGGTTACGCCGTTTAGCGTCCAGGTTTCGAAAGCAGGGTTTGCACCTTTAGTGCGGGTGTAGAAGTTGTCTCCCTGCTCAAGCGGCAGCGTATACACCATGAAGTCTTTCACGGACGGGTGATAGCGTAGCGCTACAGCTGCTTTACCGGAGGCCAGGATCACCGCACCTTGTTTAGCCTGTGCCAGCCCTGATCCCAGTTTCACATTCTGAATGCGTCCGATCTCGCTTAGTTGCTGGAACACGTTAGCACCTGCGCTGATATCCATCGTGTAAGTGGTTTTGCTCCCACCTGCGAGGAAATCTAAATTGCCCTGTCCGGCGTATTGTGACTGCACACGAAGCCCTAACAGCGCCTCTACAAGGTCAACCTCTACGGTGTTACTCACCTGCGCGTATTGTGCATCGCTGAAATCGTTGATAGCGAGGGTGATTTGATCAGCAGTGTCTACTGTTCCACGCGCTTTATACTGCTCAAGGTCGCGAGAAGTGACGGAGTTCAGGGAGTTAGTATATTTAAGCTGATACAGCACATTGCTGAATTCTGGACGTTCTGCACTGTTCCAATCGCTTTGGGCGTAAGGCATCTTTTCAGGTGCAACGAGATTCTTCACATCGGTGATTTTCTCAAGAGCGATTGAGTTCACATCGTGGTTCTCAATTTTGAATAATCCAAGATTGGTTACAATCTGGTTTAGCTGAGTAGAGAATGTAAACGGGCTGGCAAAATCGTACATGTTGCCAGAAAATAGATCTGAATAAGCCATTCTTATTATCCTTGATTAGGTTGTGCGTAGGGCTACTGTGTCGTAGTCAGTGAAAGTGAATCCCAGATCCTCGAGTTTTTCGATAACAGCAGTTTCATTCATACTATTAAACTCAATCCCGAGTTTCGAAATAATAACGTGTACAGGGTTTGCTACTACGATAGCCGTATCACCTGCAAATGCTGGTTCTACCATGACAAATGCAATGTCGGCTGCTGCGGCGGCTTTTGCCCCTGTTGCTGTCACGAGGTCGCCTACAATCAGATCGGATGCAATACCGTCTGTTAGTTTGACCAGTTTATCCTGTAGCAGGGCATCACTTGCATGCGCCACTACTTTATAACGGGAGAATGCGTTATTCCCGTTCAGAGTTTGAAATGTTCCAAATTGCATTGGTTATTTTCCTTTAGCTAATAGTTGTTTTAATCGTTCCTCAAGCCCTGATGATGGGTGAGAACCTTCTTTTGATTTGGTGATAGTGGCGGTAGGCCAGAATTTTTCTGTAGCCTCTCGAATTTCTTCGACACTTACGCCTAATACATTCGCCGCTTGTTTCATCATCTTTTCAGACAGAACAAGAGATGCACCTTTGTGTGTTATCACACGGTCATAGTTCATTAGAAACATTGTCGTTTCCTTATCATAACTTTTTTGTTTACAGCAGATAAAAATAAACCCCAGTGAAGGGGCTTATTGGGATAGCTGGAAATCTTATAAACCAGCCTGGGGATCATTCCGTGTCGTTGCAAAACACGCTTAGGATGAATGATCTCCCTATTGGAATTTCTTATCACTACCAAGCCTTTCGACTTAATAATTAATAAGGAGACAATACAACTCGACTAAAGAAAAAATGTTCCAGTGTCTGAATTCTCTGTATTGTCTGACAACTGCGCATTATAAAGACGTATAACGATTTCAGTTGTAAAGAGCAGGATTGCTCTTCTATAAAATCACTCGTTGTGAATTACTACCCTTAGAAGGTGCTCTCCACCGGATATCCCCTATTCATTGAGAAGAGGCAATAAATAAGGCAGTGGAGATCCCTTGTTAGAAACAAACGAAACGTAGCAATAAAGGACACAACCAAAAATCACAGAAGGAATGATTTTAGAGAAGAGGGCTACCCTACAAGGGAGGAGTAGCCATCTATGGGAGAAGTGATTCGAATACTCAACCCTTATCTCTATTATGACACAAATAGCACAATATGTCAAGCGATTTATTAACTTTTATGTTATAGCGCATTCTTCCGCGATCTGGATGGCAAGCTCTCCGAGTTCAACGGTGATGTGTTCCATAGCGAGGGCAAGCTCCTCCATATCATTGGCAATTCGCCACGCCTGATCCACGGTGACGGTATCCCCGTTCATCTGCACCAGAAGCTCTACAGCAGCGTTCCAGTGTTCAAGAGCAGTGATTGCCTCTTCAGTGTATTGCAGCGCTTCCAGGAGCGCGGAGGGCGTTCTCTCACACCACGCCTTATTAACAAGCTGTAGGGTTGGTAGATGCCAAATGTCGTGGAAATAGTTAATTAGGGAGTTCACGGTGTCCATAGTGTTAAGAGTCATAATGTTCCTTGGTATCAAATAGGGTGTCAAAGTCGCGGGTTAAATTGTTAAGGTGATTAACCGAAAGCCAGCCGCAATAATGTTCGTATGAGGAGAAATTAAGAATTTGCCATTTGTGGAGATTTGAAGAATCCACATTGAAGATTTTTATCTTCCTGGGTTTCCAGAATGCACCAGGGCAGCTATTGAGAATATCCTGTAATGCGCCCATCTCGTCAGGAGACATTGCAGGGCTATTCTCTTCAATTATTGTAGTTTGCCATTCACCAGGAACAGAATTGTATTCCTTCGAAAGGCGAGATAGATTTTGAAAATCAGATGTTCGTAATAATGATTGTGCGTTTCGTTCAAATTTTGTAACTACGTTACGTTTTCTTTTTCCCATTCATTCCTCGTTGAGGGAAACTTCCGTGTTTTCTCGTTAATGTCCATACTGCGTAAAATGCAAATAACCAATACATAGCGATGATCATAAAAGTTTCCCGATTGTTTGTTAGTGTTGCTTATCAGTGGGGTGTAGTGATAAAACTTACTGCATCATTAACGGTAATGTCGTAATACTTGCCGTGACGCTCCATAGTAATAACGGCTGCATCGTGCATTAATAACATCCAATACCGCGCCCCGCTTTCACTTATACCGACACCATCAGCAATGTGTTTCACGGTGACTTTTATTGCTCCGCTTTCACGTTTGAGAGATGCAAGGTGATAATAAAGACGTTGGCAAACGGTGTTACATTCGATTTGATGATTTGTGCATTCATTCAATAGGTATAATTTGTTCATTGTTCCTCTTGGTTAAAATGGTTACAAGCGCCCTGTTGTTTCGAAGAGATTCCTCTTCATTTTCAAATGTTCTATTGCGGCTGGGTTGGTTAGTTTCCCCTGACTTTCGAATAACATGAGGTATGGCAGATCGTAATCCTGGAAAACTAAGAAGCGATCAGATGCGTCGTTTAACCTTTCAAAGGCTAACCCATCAAAACGTTCGTCTCGTGGCGTTTTAAACTCGAATGGGGAAACGGTTTGCTGTTTGGCTGGTGCTTTCCTTGCCGCTGGTTTCTTCGTGGGCTTCACTTTTTCCGGCCCTGGCGCTTCTTCTTCCGGTGCTTCCTCAAGTTCGCACATCGGATCGGCTTTCGCCTCTTCGCGTTGCACCTCTAATTGCACCTCTGGAGTTACGTCTTCTTTAACTTTGCCAAACACGGGATGTTTCAGACAATCTACCCATTCCGGCGTGGAATCTCGTTCCATCGCATTACGATCACGTTCAAAGGTGAAGTTTTCCGGCGTGAGTGGCGTTATAGTCCATTGGTTTGAGCGCTTTGGCTTATTACTGGCGATCAGTCCGATTTTCTTCAACTTTGCAACAATGCGTGTTGCTGTTGCCGAACTAACACCAATACTTGCACCAAGCTGATCAATGTCATCGTAATAAGTACCGCCCAACTCTATCGCAAAGCGATAATAACGATGGCGCATTCTGACGTAAAACTGCTTATCAGCAGGAGATAGGGATTCTGTAACACCTGTTTTAAGATTGGTGATCCTGGTACATTCGTTAAATGCGTCTTCAATCGGTACGTATTTGAATACATCGGTGTTGATGTACTTAATTTTGGTCATAGAAAATTGTTCCTTGTATGTCGTCCCCGCTTGTGCGGCTAATAGGTGAGTTTGGGATCACTTGCCCTCTGTTAATTTCTCCGCGTGTTGATCAAGAATAGAAAGAATGTATTCTCTTACGGTAATTCTCTGCGCTCTCGCTGCCTTAAAAAGGGCTTGAAACGTTGAATCATCAATTTTCAGAGTAGTGAATGCCTTCCCCTTTGGGGTTGCGTTTATAATGTCGCTCATATGGTTTCTCCTTCTGGTTTATTCGTTGGCGGTGGTTTCAGCCTGTTCAGCTTTCCATTGATCGTAAAGTTCGATTCCTTTACGCAATCTTTCAGCGTGTTCCAAATATCCTTGACGCTGTGCTGCTGCTCGCTGGCTGTTAAGTGCCTTGCGGGTCTTGTCTCCAGTTTTCAAAGTCTCGAAGACAAGTTCTGGGTTGAAATACTTAATTTTGATTCTCCTTGTGTGAGATAAACGAAAACACCATCCAGGGAGAACGTTAATTACGTTTCCTGATAGTGCGGTGTAATTTGGATTGTTTGCGTTAGGCTGGGTGCCTAAGAAGGTAACGGGATGGATGAATGCTTTCATCACCCTACATCATTTACTATAACATGAAATGATTTCAATGTCAATAGCTAATTTAAAAATTAAGTGAATTAAAATTTTAACACACTCAGGCTATTTGTTCAACCCCTTATCACACTAACAAAACCTCCTGTATCGCGTTCTGAGAGCTTTTGTGATATCAGTAGTATCTGCATTCCCTACCATCTCAAAACCGCTTACAGCGCGTCTGAGGCGTTCTATTCGCATCACTTCCGCCCTCTGGCACTTACCGAAACCAATAGCACAACTACAGAGGGATAGCGGTAGTTATCATGATAGTAGGTGATGGTATTGGATTGAGGCTGGATGAACTGGAGCTATCAGCGACCAGTGAAGCCTTAGCCGTGGGCTAACTTCGCATGGATGAAATGCGGTGCATGGAAGACAGACAGAAGTTATGCCGAAAGACATTGCGCACACGGCGCATAGCTTCTGTGCCTCGTTTCACGAGGGCGAAGCCCTGGCACAATCACAGACAGATGCGCTGATCGCTGCGTCGTGAGCGGCTGACCGAGTAGCCACCCAAAGGCGAATCAGGTCACTTGCCAGGCGACACACGCCAGCAAAGCGAATCTTTCACAAGATCTTCTAAAAGCTCTCTTTTAGAGATCGCTTTTAGAATCTCTTTGTATAGAACATCAATTTGATGTGTAGTTTGCCGATCCATACATCAATTTGATGCGTATCCCATGCATCCATACATCATTTTGATGTATATCCGCTTATCCTCAGTTTCGACACACATCATTTTGATGTATATCGTCGCCCTGCTCACTACGAATCGTCCATGCTTCAACCCTAAGATTAATCTTAGACAATTCCCATCAAACAGGCGTCTAATCCGCAGGTAAATAGCAGGTAAAGAATGCCGTTGTTACAGTGGTAAAGTTGCCATAGCAATTAAGATAGTAACAATTGAAACTATCACTTACTTTGCGTAAAGCCTTGCGCCATGCGACTCACAGCGATCATTGTCCACAATGAGCACTTTCATGATAGGTGCAATTTGCTTAAAGACTTTTTTGTATTTTATCAAATTTATTTTAATCGCGATTATTCCATGCCGAAACCTGCCAATTCATTAGCATTCTAATCATTTCTTAGTACAATCAATTCAGATGGGAATCATTATCATCTACGGTGCAATATCTCTACCTCAAGGTTCTGTAGAAATGTGAGATAGAATGCCTAACCTATTGATTTATTTGATACGCTACGCTTTATCTTCGCCCTTCGCCTCTCTGGTATGCAATGAATCTGCATAAACCGTGCATAGCCTCGCCAGGATTTGGCAACGTTCAAATATCTGTTTAGACTTGCCAACATCATGATTTTGCTCAGGATACTTCATATTTGCTCGAATTTTAAACAGGTATCCGTGCTTGTTCCTGCTCGATAGTGCTGGAAATGGCGCAGCCCTCTACCACCCCACGTAAAAATGTGAGATTGAATGGTTGTAACTTACTGAAAATGATCATAATCTTATTTCACAGTTTCAAGAATGACGGAGATAAGTAGATGGCAACCACGAAGATAATCACCCAGGCAGAGGCGTTTAAGCTGATAGGCTGGCTTGAGAGTCATAACAAACAGCTATTCGCAGATGTAGCGATCACTATGGCCTCTTTATGTTTACGTGTCGGGGATACGGTGAATTTGAAGTTCAGCCAGTTCAAGGAGGGAAATACGCTGGAAGTGCTGGAGAGTAAGACGGGCAAGAAGAAGGAAATCATAGTCCCTGCGAAGGTGTGGGAGATTGTAGAACGTCGCCGCCAGGCATTCCCGAAAGACGAATATGTTTTCACGTCACACAGCAATCGTGCATCAGGAAAAGCCCCTGTCAGCCGTGAACAGGTGAACCGTGAGATCAAACAGGCTGCGGAGAATGTGGGGATCAAAGGAACAGTAGGATGCCATTCTTTTCGCAAGTTTTCTGCCACACAGGTGTGGGAGAAGTCTAACGGGAATTTGGCTTTAGCAATGAAAGCGCTGAACCACTCAGATCCTAAAGTCACCATGAACTATTTGAAGATTGACGTTAAGAGCGTGGGCGCTGCCCTTGCAAACATTTGGGAGTGATCAATATGAAACAAAGAGGGCAAAATGCCCCCTATTCGTACAACCATCTTCCGGCTTTGGCAGATTCGATCAGCATACCAACATTGAAATCTGGTACAGGAACAGGCTCTGTTTTCTTAAATGGATTCCATGAAACAGGCTGGTCAGGATAGTAAGTTTCTATTTTAAAGTTCCCCCGTTCAACTTTGAACGCATCGAAAAACTTATCCATTAATTCACCAGCTTCAAGCTCATCAAGACTCAAATCAGTATCAAGATCCGTTTCAGGTGTTAGCTCTACTTTCTTGAACTTGAATAGGTACGTGCCAGCATAAGGCCGTACAAGCTCATAAACGCGCTGCTCAACATTGTTTACCATAACTTATCGTTACCCCGCGCTATAGCGTTGTAGTCTCGGATAGTGCGATAAGTGATTTGAGAGATATCAGAAGCTAAGATAACCCACCCCACGACAGGAATAGCCCTGCCCGTAAAGGTTCCAATGTTAGCTACCGCCCTGATTCTGATTGTAGAAGGTGGATAACCACCTATAACGGAAGGAAGTTTGATACCGAAAGGGAACTGCGCTTTTTTGAACACTTTTCGCGAGGCTTTAGACGCATAGGATGTTCCCTTTTCAGCGCCGTTTGGTTTTGCCCGTGTAGGGAGAGTATTACGCCCAGATACAATGGCAACTACAGCACCGAAATCAACAAGACCTAAACCAAGTTGATCGACAACATTTTCACAGAAGACCATGAAAAAAAGCTCGGAGGCGGTGAGGTTTGAACGCCCCGCATAGAAGTATGTTCCGTTGAGTTCCTCGACTGTATCCACGTCCCAATCCTTATGACTCTGAATGTATTGCAATCATAACGGCTGATTTACAGACAGTCACCCCTAAAACATGGCGTTAGCAGTATGGGTTAAGAAGGCAATACGAGGGAGCGTAATGCCCCCTTTTCAATTATACATCCCACGGATTTGTTTTAATTTTTCTCATTTTGTATTCGATGCCACACACGGTGAAAGTGTGTTTCTCAGTGTCGATCACTCCCTCAACTTCTTTGTAGTCGAATGGGAATTTCACTTTATTGTCGTTGATTTTGTACAAACCGCCAGGAATGTTGGGACCATGGTTGACCTGCAAATAATCGCCCTTGACTGTCCAACGCCCTTCTACCTGGTATTCAATGGCACTACCATGATCAGTGAAGTAAATGCTCATGATGATTCCTTACTCTTTGAACTCGATTTCTTGATCATCAAGTTCCCCATGGCGGGAGATTTTCATTGAGAATCGTTTGAAGGTTTTGAAAAACTCCTCAAGCGTCATTGTGACTTTTTCCCTTCTTAACCCATGTTCATCGTCTGAAACAAATGCTTCAACATCAAAGAAACGCTCTGCTGAGTAGAAGGAAATACCTTTCACAATCTCACCTTCTTTCAATACCCCTTTGTCTCTCAGAAAGTCGCTAAAGTCTTCCTGATCAGCGCTGTCTGAACCGCCCCGGGAATCCTGGAGACTAAACTCTTTGAGAGAGAGGTAAACAGGATGACTAAAAACACACGTTTTTC
>NZ_CBFFRJ010000136.1:0-13430 GCF_965644225.1 Phytobacter sp. V91
TACAGCTCAGCTAAGGTAAGGCTAATACAGATAAGGACTCCACTGAACCCCACCGATTAAATCGCACCTTCCCTAACAAAAACATTATCGTAAGAATGTTCTGGATGGGCTTTTTGGCGCCTGTCGGCATTAAGGCATCAATGTATATTGCCGGGATGTGGTTCACCTTTCCTGACGGTCTGTCGCGCTTTTTTGGTGAAGCGTCAGTCATTTATAACATCGTCGATATTCAAAATTTGATTTGTGCAGCACTGATATTTACGATGCTGTTTTATTTCCCATTGCGGATGATTATCAATCCCGGATATGCACGGCGATTCTGGCTTTACAATATTAAGCCATGCTTTGGGAAGGGATCTCGTTTATTCACCGTCAGTTGGTTGTCGGCCCTTGTTCTATTATTGGTGGTGCTGTGTTCTTCTGTCACCTCTGACTATATTGCGGGGTATCTGGTTCCGATTATATTCATTCTTTTTACCCTTGGGGTTGGGAAATTACGCTACCCGTTTATTATGCTCAGTTGGGCGATATCGGCGTATATGTTATTGGCTTTTAACCATAATTTCTTGCATGGCGTCAGGAACGAGTATGCGCTGGCGTTTGTAATGTCGGTGCTGATTTGCTTTACCATCTGCCTGGTTTACATGACGCGTATCTGGCAGCGCAGTGAGTGGTTGTTTCTGCGCTGGCAGAGGCAGGCGATGACAGATCCTCTGACGGGGCTACCGAATTTACGGGCGCTGGAACAGGCGCTGACCCGCGATAAAGGGTTGGTGGTGTGTTGCCTGCATATGAAAAATTTGGAATTTCTCAGCCGCCATTACGGAATGATGATGCGTGTACAGTTTAAACGTAGCGTGACGCGTGAGCTCCGGCCCCTGCTGCGCTCAGGTGAGCAACTGTATCAATTACCTGGCTGCGAGCTGATAGTGATCCTGCGGGGAACGCAGGCCAGTGAGCGTTTGCAGATGATTGTGGACCATCTTAATGATCGACGGGTCAGCGGATGTAATGCCAATCTGGATATTGAGTTTGGCGCCGCCTGGGGAGAAGTGGAGGGGACAGGGGAGGCGCTCCATCATACCCTGGGTCAGCTTGGCTGGTTAGCTGAACAGGCCAGTATCAATCGGCAGGTGCTGGCACTGACCAACAGTCTGGATGTGGTCAGCGACCAGACTTCGCAGCGGGTTCGGTTACTGAATAAAGTAAAACGCGCGCTGGATGAAAATACGTTGGTACTTTACGCCCAGCCTATCCAGGATGCGCAGGGGAAGGGCTATCATGAGATCCTGACCCGGCTCAGCAGCGACGGCGAGCTTATGAGCCCGGCCCGGTTTATCCCGGTGATTGCCCAGTTTAATCTCAGCGCACGTTTTGATATGCAGGTAATAGAAACCTTGCTGCGCTGGATGCAGGCTCATCCGGCGACCTCCGGCGGCGTGCGTTTTTCTGTCAATCTTATGCCGCTCACCCTTATGCAGCCGGATACCTCCAGCCGACTGATTTCGTTATGCGCCCGGTATGCGATTTCGCCGCAGGAGCTGATAATCGAAGTCACCGAAGAGCAGGCAATGTCAAACTCAGCCAGCAGTATCTGCAACATTCAGCAATTGCGTCAGGCGGGGTTCAAAATTGCCATTGATGATTTTGGTACCGGTTATGCCAATTTCGAGCGGCTGAAGCGACTGGAAGCCGATATCATTAAAATTGACGGCTGCTTTGTGCAGGATATTGTTCGTGACCCACAGGATGTACTGATCGTGAAGGCGATATGCGAACTTGCGCAAGCGAAATCGCTGACGGTGGTGGCTGAGTATGTTGAAACAGAAGAACAGCGCGAATTGTTACTACAGGCGGGGGTTGATTATCTGCAAGGGTATCTGACGGGTAAGCCAGAACCCCTGGAGAGATAAACCGGGGAGATCCCCGGTTTACAGGTGCTGAATCAGAGTACCAGTGCTGCGATAGACGCGGACAGTACGCTCACCAGAGTAGAGCCGTACACCAGTTTCAGACCGAAGCGGGAAACCACGTTACCTTGCTCTTCGTTCAGGCCTTTGATAGCGCCGGCAATAATACCGATAGAAGAGAAGTTAGCGAAGGAGACCAGGAATACCGACAGGATGCCTTCCGCACGCGGAGAGAGAGTGGACGCAATTTTTTGCAGATCCATCATCGCCACGAATTCGTTAGAAACCAGTTTGGTCGCCATAATACTGCCAACCTGCAGGGCTTCTGAAGACGGCACGCCCATAACCCAGGCAATAGGGTAGAAGATGTAGCCAAGGATCCCCTGGAAGGAAATACCCAGCACCGCAGCGAACAGCGCGTTCAGTGCAGAGATCAGCGCGATAAAGCCGATCAGCATCGCCGCAACGATCACCGCAACTTTAAAGCCAGCCAGAATATACTCACCCAGCATTTCAAAGAAGCTTTGACCTTCATGCAGGTTAGACATCTGCAGGTTTTCTTCGCTTTCATCCACGCGGTACGGGTTGATCAGGGACAGTACGATAAAGGTGCTGAACATGTTCAGAACCAGCGCGGCCACCACATATTTCGGCTGCAGCATCGTCATATAGGCGCCCACGATCGACATAGACACCGTAGACATTGCCGTGGCCGCCATGGTGTACATGCGGTTGCGGGACATTTTGCCCAGAATGTCTTTGTAAGCGATGAAGTTTTCAGACTGGCCGAGGATCAGGGAGCTGACGGCGTTGAACGACTCCAGTTTACCCATACCGTTGACTTTGGACAGCACCGTACCGATGGCACGAATGATGATTGGCAGTACGCGAATATGTTGCAGAATACCAATAAGCGCGGAGATGAAGACAATCGGGCACAGCACCTTCAGGAAGAAGAACGCCAGACCTTCATCATTCATTTTGCCGAAGACGAAGTTTGTCCCTTCGTTGGCAAATCCGAGCAGTTTTTCGAACATTTCGGAGAAGCCTTTCACAAAACCCAGACCGATGTCGGAGTTCAGGAAGAACCAGGCCAACAGAACTTCAATGACGAGCAGTTGAACAACAAAACGAATGCGGATCTTTTTGCGGTCGCTGTTGACAAGAAGTGCAAGCAGCGCCACGACGGCAAGCGCCAGAACAAAGTGCAGAACGCGGGACATATTCGCTCCAAATATGAGACGGGTAGTATTTTCGTGCACATTCTATGTAACAAGCGTAAAGAAAACGAGATCAAACACACAGTATATTAATGACCTGTGACCAGACTCAAAATTAGTGATCCACCATACATTTCGGTTATGTTAAGTAAAGAAGTGAAAAGTTGCATTGAAATGCTAAACTCTTTACAGATTTGTGTGATCCACAATCGCTTTTTCCCCATTCCGCAACCCCTGGCCCTTCTATCGTTTCTGGCTATCAGAGAAATCAAGGTAACCATTACTAAATGATCTTGATAATCATTCTCACTTTGATAGCATCAAACATAGCAAAGGCTATATTAGAGGCAGCACAATGAGCAGCAGTCGCGTTGAGAATAGCAGTGGGCGTACTGCGCGCAAGTTAAGGTTTGCTTTAATGGGACCTGCATTCATTGCGGCGATTGGCTATATCGATCCCGGTAACTTCGCCACTAATATTCAGGCCGGGGCCAGCTTCGGCTACCAACTGCTGTGGGTTGTGGTCTGGGCCAATCTGATGGCGATGCTGATCCAGGTCTTGTCTGCCAAGCTGGGGATTGCCACCGGGAAAAACCTGGCTGAACAAATTCGTGACCATTATCCGCGCCCGTTAGTCTGGTTTTACTGGGTACAGGCGGAAATTATCGCCATGGCAACGGATCTTGCGGAATTTATTGGCGCGGCCATCGGCTTCAAATTGATCCTCGGCGTCTCGCTGTTGCAAGGCGCGGTGTTGACGGGGATTGCCACCTTCCTGATTCTGATGCTGCAACGACGTGGACAAAAACCGCTGGAAAAAGTCATTGGCGGCTTACTGCTGTTTGTGGCGGCGGCCTATATCGTTGAACTTGTCTTTTCCCAGCCCGCGATGGCGCCGCTTACCAAAGGTATTATTATTCCCAGCCTGCCGGGTACTGAAGCCGTGTTTCTGGCAGCAGGCGTGCTGGGAGCCACCATCATGCCGCATGTGATTTATCTCCACTCCTCGCTGACGCAATATCTGCATGAGGGAACGCGGCAGGAGCGCTATTCCGCCACCAAATGGGATGTCGGGATTGCCATGACCATTGCCGGTTTTGTTAACCTGGCGATGATGGCGACCGCGGCGGCGGCCTTCCACTTCAACGGGCATACCGGGATTGCCAATCTGGATGACGCTTATCTAACCCTCGAACCGTTGTTGAGCCACTCGGCAGCAACCATTTTCGGCCTGAGTCTTGTGGCGGCGGGGCTCTCATCGACGGTTGTCGGAACCCTGGCAGGGCAGGTGGTGATGCAGGGATTTGTGCGTTTCCATATTCCGCTGTGGCTGCGTCGCGCCATTACCATGATGCCCTCCTTTATAGTGATATTGCTGGGGATGCATCCGACTCGCATTCTGGTGATGAGCCAGGTCCTGCTCAGTTTTGGTATCGCGCTGGCGCTGGTGCCGCTGCTGATCTTCACCAGTAACCGGGAGCTGATGGGGGAACTGGTAAATAGCCTCTGGGTTAAGCGCACTGGCTGGCTGATTGTGACGCTGGTGGTGGGGCTGAATGGCTGGCTGCTGGTGGGCACACTTCTCGGGCTTTAAAGCAAATAAAAAGGGGCGCGAGCGCCCCTTTTGCAATTAATGGCGGTGTCCATGGCCGTGTCCGCGCCCAGGCCCACGACGATCGTCACGATCGTTCCAGCCTTCACGGTAGCCACGTTCATAGGCGCTGCGTTTGTCCCAACCGCGGTGGTAGCCACGGTCATGTTTCCGCCAGCGATTATCACGCCATTCATAATTACGGCCCCAGTCATCACGATCGCGCCAGTGGCCGCCGTCCCAGTAGTTACCATAATTGTCGCGATCGCCAATTTGTAGCTTAATGGAAGGCAACAGCGTAATTTCACCTGCGTTCGCCAGCAGGGGAGTAAAAATCGTTAATGCAGCTGCAAGAAAAAGTGACCTGAACATTGTTTTCTCCTCACGAACGGGTCGGTTGCAGCAATATTATGTAACGATTAACCCCGCATCTTCGGCACAACTCCTAAATGCGGGGTGGCAGCACTTTTTGCTAAAATCGATCTTATTTTGACCGTTGCAGAATGGCATCGATCGCCGCAGATTCCTCTGCGCTGAACTGGCGATTGCTCATTGCCCCCACGGCATCGTCGAGCTGGCTGGTCTTGCTGGCGCCGATCAACACCGACGTTACTTTGTCGCCACGGAGTACCCAGGCCAGCGCCATCTGCGACAGTTTTTGCCCACGTTTGCTGGCTATCTCGTTCAGCTCCCGTACCGTCGTCAGCTTCTCTTCGGTAAGCTGATCGGGGTTAAGGAAACGGCTGCCGCTGGCGGCGCGAGAATCCGCAGGGATGCCGTTCAGGTAGCGATCGGTGAGCTGGCCGCCGGCAAGTGGCGAAAAGGCAATGCTGCCGACCCCTTTTTCTGCCAGCACATCTAACAGACTTTCCTCAACCCAGCGGTCAAACATCGAATATTTGGGCTGGTGAATAATACAGGGTGTGCCCAGATCGTTAAGGATATCGATCGCCTGGCGGGCCAGTTCGGCCGGGTAGTTGGAGAGCCCGACATACAGCGCTTTGCCCTGACGCACGATATGATCCAGCGCGCGCATCGTCTCTTGCAGCGGGGTCTGCGGATCCGGACGGTGGTGATAGAAGATATCCACATACTCCAGACCCATCCGCCGCAGGCTTTGGTCGAGGCTGGAAATCAGATACTTGCGTGAACCCCAGTCGCCATAAGGGCCTTCCCACATGGTGTAACCGGCTTTGGAGGAGATAATCAGCTCATCGCGGTACGGCAGGAAATCCTCCTGCAACAGGCGACCAAAATTGCGCTCCGCCGATCCCGGAGGCGGGCCGTAGTTGTTCGCCAGATCAAAATGGGTAATGCCCAGATCAAACGCATGGCGCAGCAGCTGACGGCTGTTTTCAATAAGCGTGGCGTCGCCAAAGTTATGCCATAAGCCCAGCGACACTGCTGGCAGCTTTAAACCACTGTCGCCACAACGGCGGTATTCCATACGCTGGTAACGTGTTTCATCGGCTTTATAAACCATCCCGGTGCCCTTAACTTGTTGATGTATGCGTTTACACAAAAGAGTGTTTGAGCTTACACCAGCTTCGGGGTTACCGCTCATCAGCGCGTCAGAATTTCGCCCTGGCGCACTTATTTTTTCCGCGCCGCGATCATCACCGGTTTACCAGCCAGCAACAGCCAGGCTGGCAGCATCACTATACACAGCAAGGGAAGCAGAGAGGTATCTGGTACCACGGCGGCCGCCATAAACAGGCTTAGCCAGGCATCGCGGGTCACGACCAGGACGAGACCGAGAATGGCGCAGGAGATGGTGATCGCCGCCGGAACCGCTTCCACATGCTCGTGCAGCATTAGCCCTAAAGCCACCGCTACAAACACCGCCGGGAAGATACGGCCCCCTCTGAAGCCACAAGCCGCTGCGACGACGAGCGCAGCCAGTTTCACCACCGCAAACAACAGATAATCTTGCGCGGTAAAGTCCTGAGAGAGCACCATCTGTTGGATCTCATCCAGCCCCTTAAACAGGGTGATATTGCCGCCAGCCACCCCGAGAAGCCCCAGCACGAAACCGCCAATGCCTAAGGCCAGTACCGGACTTTTGATGCGTTGCATCAGTTGGTGCAGGCGAGGCATACACCAGACGGCGACCATACCGAGCGCAATGGCGATGGCGCACACCACGGCGCCGCTCAGAATATCAATCATCTGCAACTGGGGATAATGGGCAATCGGCAGGGCAAAGTGAGGACGGAAGAAGACGCTGGTGGTCAGCGCACCTGCGGCGGCGGCCATTAACGGAGCAAAAAGTTTGTCCCAAAGCGGGACATCGTTACTGGCATTGAGGGTCTGGGAAAAGATCAGCGCCGCCGCGACAGGCGTACCAAAGAGTGCGCCTATGGTTCCGGCAGAGGCGAGGATCGTCCAGTCCAGCGGCGCCACTCTGGGGAGGATTTTGCCGCCCAGCGCAACGGCAAGGGCGATATTCAGCACCATTATCGGGTGCTCAGGGCCAAGACTCACCCCGCCAGCAAGGCCGATTATTAGCGCCGCCACTATGCCGGGTAAGGCGGAAACATTCACCGGCGCGCCGATCAAGGGTTCGGTTGCGGGATCCGGGCCGCCGTGACCGGCGCTGTAGCGAATAACCAGCCCAACCGCAATGCCGGTCAGCGTCAGCATCAGTACCACCCATAACGGTGAATCCGGGGAGAACCCCATCCGTGGGGGCAGGTTTTGCCATAGCAACTTTTGCAGCACGTCGGCGACTTTGAGTAACAGCAGAAGTACCAGGCTCGATGCCGTGCCAATCGTCAGTGCGGGGAGGGCCAGCAATAACATGGTTCTGGCGCGCGGATGGAGCATGATTTTTTCCTTTTGACCGGATATACCGCAACAGTGAATTCGTTAAAAGACAAGAAGAGTGCAAACGCTGCTGAAATCATGACGCTAATCTGTGACGCAGATCGATAATAACGGGGCGCTCATGCTATGGTCATTGTTGTTACAGCGCCTTGAATTTACAGTGTGCCAAAGATTTATTCTGACTTTAGCGGAGCCGTAAGAGAATGACAAAATATGCTTTAGTAGGGGACGTAGGTGGCACCAATGCGCGACTGGCGCTATGCAAAGTCGACAGCGGTGAGATCTCACAGGCGAAGACCTATTCCGGTCTGGATTATCCAAGCCTTGAGGCGGTGGTACGCGTGTACCTTGAAGAGCATAAGGTCAGCGTCGAAGACGGCTGCATTGCCATTGCCTGCCCGATTACCGGGGACTGGGTGGCAATGACCAACCATACCTGGGCATTCTCTATTAAGGAGATGAAAGCCAACCTTGGCTTTGCTCACCTGGAAATCATCAACGATTTCACCGCGGTTTCTATGGCTATTCCGATGCTCAGTAAAGAGCACCTGATCCAGTTTGGCGGCGGCGAGCCTGTTGAAGGTAAACCTGTTGCCGTGTATGGCGCAGGAACCGGTCTCGGCGTGGCGCATTTAGTCCATGTTGATAAGCGCTGGGTCAGCCTGCCGGGGGAAGGTGGGCACGTTGATTTCGCGCCAAACAGTGAAGAAGAGGGCATCATTCTCGAAGAGCTGCGGGCCGAAATTGGTCACGTTTCTGCCGAGCGCGTACTCTCTGGCCCCGGACTTATCAATCTGTACCGGGCGATTGTCAAATCCGATGGCCGCCTGCCGGAGAACCTGCAACCGAAAGACATCACCGAGCGTGCGCTGGCCGACAGCAGCACTGACTGCCGTCGCGCTCTGTCGCTGTTCTGCATCATCATGGGACGTTTTGGCGGCAACCTGGCGTTAACCCTGGGCACTTTTGGCGGCGTCTACATTGCGGGCGGCATCGTGCCACGTTTTCTCGACTTCTTCACCGCCTCTGGTTTTCGTGGTGGTTTCGAGGACAAAGGCCGTTTCAAATCCTACGTGCAGGACATTCCTGTCTACCTGATTGTGCATGATAACCCGGGGCTGTTGGGGGCGGGCGCTCACCTGCGCCAGACGCTGGGCTTCTATCTTTAAAGATGCATTAACTGCCTGAACTCTTTAACTTTACTGCGGCTGACGGGAACCTGGAAATCCAGATCCCGCAGCCGCACGATATAGGTATTCTTAAACCAGGGCTCGATTTCACGGATTTTATCCAGATTGACGCAATACGAGCGATGGCAGCGGAAGAAATGCGCGGCGGGCAGCTTGCCGCAAAATTCGGTGATATTCATCGGCATCACGAAGGACTCCCGCTTTGTGTAAACAAAGGTCATCTTCTCGTGCGCTTCGGCATAATAAATATCGTGAATGCTGGTCACGATAATGCGTTCATCTTTCACCAGATTAATGGTCAGATTTTCACGGGCTGCCGGATTGTTGGCGGTGACCGTTTGCTGCTGCGCGGTGGCTTCCAGCTTTTGTAACATGCTGATAATCCGTGACTCCTGGTACGGTTTCAGAATGTAATCAAAGGCCTCCAGTTCAAAGGCTTCCACCGCATGCTCTTTCCAGGCGGTAATAAACACAATAAAGGGCTTATGGGCAAACTGGCTGATGTTTTGCGCCAGCAGCACACCGTCCAGCGATGGGATATTGATATCAAGGAAAATCGCATCCACTTTATTGTGTTGCAGGTATTTCAGGACATCCAGGCCGTCATCAAATGTGCCGACAATCTCCATCTGGCTGTGTTCTTTAATCAGCCAGCTCAGCTCCTGTTGAGCCAGTATTTCATCTTCAACAATGATGACTTTCATTCTTTCATCTCTTATGGCAACAAGGTCGCTGAAGCCACGGTGGGCGACGTGTGCATCGGAACATAGAACGCAATTTCAGTGCCTTGCGTCAGACGCTTAATGTGCAATCCTTCGCCATACAGCAGTTTCACGCGCTGGTGTACGTTGAGCAGGCCAATCTTGTTGCCCGGCATCTCGTTAGCTTCCACCCTGGCGATCATCTCCGGAGCAATACCGTTGCCGGTGTCGCGCACCGCAATGCGAACCCGGCGGCCACACTCTGCGACGCTTATCGTGACCACGCCTTTGCCTTTGCAGGGCTGAATACCATGGACAATGGCATTTTCCACCAGTGGCTGGATAAGCAGACTGGGGATAACGCAGCTGACCTCTTCGTCGATATCGTAAATGACGGTGAGCTTATCGCCGAAGCGGGCCTGCTCAATGGCGATATAGTCCTTAATTTGATACAGCTCTTTCTTAATGTCGATCTGCTCATCATCTTTTAATTCAATGTTATAGCGCAGATAGCGTGACAAATTAAAAATCAGCTGTCGGGCGGTGTCTGGATTAAGGCGAATCGAGGACGAAATAGCATTGAGGGCATTAAACAGAAAATGGGGGTTAATCTTACTTTGTAACGCCCGCAATTCAGCTTTATTGGCCATTTCACGTAGCTGCTCGGCACGGGAAACTTCCAGTTGCGTGGAAATAATTTGCGATAAGCCGACCGCCATTTCCTGTAATGAGGAGGTGATTTGATGGGCGTGGCAATAATAAATTTTCAGCGTACCGGTCACCACCCCTTGTTCCCATAATGGGATCACCAGCATCGAGTGAATTTCCGGGGTGCGGTGAGCTTCATCATTGTTTTTTATGATGATTTCGCCACTGTCAATCGCAAGTTTGGTGGTAGGGCTGACGATATCGTCATTGTCGCGATAGTTATCTTCACCGACGCCGACGTAGACCAGTACATGGTCTACGTTGGTGATGGCCACGGCATCGGCGTCAATATCCCGGCGGATAATGTCGCAGACCTTGCGCAGGGATTCGTTATTCACATTACGAAACAGCGGCAGCGTTTTATTCGCAATATCCAGCGCCAGTTTAGCCTGCCGCCCGGCGATCGCCTCTTTTTCGCCTTCAACGCTTTGTACCAGCAGGACAATAAAACCGACGCACACGCTACCGAGGATCATCGGTACGCCGATTTTTGACACGATATCCAGACCCAGAGCCGTGGTTGGCGCCCAGACGACCACCAGGGTCATGGTCAGGGTTTCGCATAACATCCCGGCGATAATGCCCGCACTCCAGTGCTTGTCTTTCGGAAATTTAATGTTAATCCAGCCTGACAGAATACCGGCAATAATACTGGTGATTAAGCAGGGCACCGCGGTGACGCCGCCGATATCAATAAGGTAACGGTGGATCCCGGCAATGACGCCCGTGATGATGCCGACCCAGGGGCCAAACAGGATCCCTCCGGACATAACGGCGATGATGCGCACGTTGACCAGCGAACCTTCAACGGGCACCCCGGACCATGTACTGAACAGCGCGAACATGGAGAAAATGGCCGTCACGGCAAGCAGTTCTTTGGGCGTATGTGCGGTTTTATGCAGCAGTTCGCGGAACAGGCGGATGCGAATCAGAAAGAACAGACAGATCAGCATCAGCGCGGCGCGATCGAAAACCGCCAGCAGCATGTTGAATATTTCGTGCACGGGTGACTCATGTAAAAAGCGTGAAAAAGCTATGATAAAAAACATCAGTGCAGATGACCAGTTAAGTGCGTGACTCATTCAATGAGGAAAAACCACTTATTTAAAAGGGGATTGGTGTTGATTGAGAGAATTTTCGCCATCTGGTAAAAACTTGCCTCACTATTAGTAACTGCATTGATATCAGTATGTTAATTTTTAACTGTATTTTTTGCGTTTATGGGTGAGCTTTCTCTTATGGTCTGGATTTTCTGTTCCTCTTTTTAATCCGATGTTTTTTTTACGTTACCTCTCGACAGCAGGTTTTTTTTCAGGCTATTTTCTTTAGACGCCACCATCGTGGCAGCGTCGCTCGGACGGTCCGGGCGCTAACGTTTATCTGAGGAATATATGGCTGAATCCAGTCCTGAACGCCGTTTTACGCGTATCGACAGACTCCCCCCTTACGTTTTTAATATCACTGCTGAACTGAAAATGGCTGCGCGTCGGCGTGGCGAAGACATTATTGATTTCAGCATGGGTAACCCGGATGGCCCAACGCCGCCGCACATCGTGGAAAAGCTCTGTACCGTTGCCCAGCGTCCGGATACCCACGGGTATTCGACTTCTCGCGGCATTCCCCGTTTGCGTCGGGCGATTTCCCGCTGGTATCAGGAGCGTTACGAGGTTGATATCGATCCGGAAACGGAAGCGATTGTGACTATTGGCTCGAAAGAAGGGCTTGCGCACCTGATGCTGGCTACTCTGGATCACGGCGATACCGTTCTGGTGCCGAATCCCAGCTATCCGATCCACATCTATGGCGCGGTGATCGCCGGTGCCCAGGTACGCTCAGTCCCGCTGGTGGAAGGGGTGGACTTCTTTAATGAACTCGAACGCGCCATTCGGGAAAGTTACCCAAAACCGAAGATGATGATCTTAGGTTTCCCGTCGAACCCGACTGCCCAGTGCGTTGAGCTGGATTTCTTTGAGAAAGTGGTGGCGCTGGCAAAACAGTACGATGTGCTGGTGGTTCATGACCTGGCCTATGCCGATATCGTCTACGATGGCTGGAAAGCCCCCTCTATTATGCAGGTGCCAGGTGCGCGTGACGTTGCCGTAGAGTTTTTCACGCTGTCTAAAAGCTACAATATGGCGGGCTGGCGTATTGGCTTCATGGTGGGTAATCCGGTGCTGGTGAACGCGCTGGCGCGAATTAAAAGCTATCACGATTACGGTACTTTTACGCCATTGCAGGTAGCTGCGATTGCCGCGCTTGAGGGTGATCAGCAGTGCGTGCTTGATATCGCCGCCCAGTATAAACGTCGCCGTGACGTGCTGGTTAAAGGCCTGCACGAAGCCGGATGGATGGTGGAAATGCCAAAGGCATCGATGTATGTCTGGGCGAAGATCCCTGAGCCTTATGCGGCAATGGGGTCACTGGAGTTTGCCAAGAAAATGCTCCAGGACGCGAAAGTCTGCGTCTCGCCGGGGATCGGCTTTGGGGATTACGGCGACACCCATGTGCGTTTTGCGCTGATTGAAAACCGTGACCGCATCCGCCAGGCGGTGAGAGGCATTAAAGCGATGTTCCGGGCTGACGGACTTCTCCCGGCCACAACAAAGCCTTCAGTTGAAGACAGCGAATAACGCGATAAGCGAAAATGAAAACAGGAGCCAAATGGCTCCTGTTATTTTTTATAGTAATGTTTGCTGTTTAGATCATCAGGGCAAATGTACCGGCCCAAACAATGACCATCACCGAAATGCCCATAAAGAAATATTTCACGCTTCATCGCTCCGCATACGCAAGGTATGCATTCATGACCAGATCAGGACTGAGTATAGAGAGGTGAAACTACGCCAAATTGAAAATGGGAATTTTCTCCCTTTCGGCCACAGCTCCATCTCAGAATTTGTTGCGTCTATCACGCTAAACGAGGGCTAATGTACGCTTAAAAATGGAGCCTTTCAAGAGGCTTTTTTTTAAATAATTTCCGTAACTTAGAGACTGTCGGGCTTTGGCGACACTTTAATTCCGCAGTGTAATAAATGCGGATTCGGCGACGGGATGTAACAATGCTGAAACGTTATTTTTCCGCTTTGATTTCTAAGATTATTTTGTGATCGTCAGCACACTTATGCCCCTGGCTGAGTATCCTTCAACGAGGTTTTTCCCGCCAGGATGAGCCGTGCCGCTCTCTGCGGACGGATATGAATGCATTGATACTAAGGAAGGTGCGATTTAATCGGTGGGGTTCAGTGGAGTCCTTATCTGTATTAGCCTTACCTTAGCTGAGCTGT
>NZ_CBFFRJ010000137.1:0-13331 GCF_965644225.1 Phytobacter sp. V91
ACAGCTCAGCTAAGGTAAGGCTAATACAGATAAGGACTCCACTGAACCCCACCGATTAAATCGCACCTTCCCTAAATGGATATGGAATCAACAGTCATGGAATTGATTATCAACGCCGGGGAAGCACGCAGCTGCGCTATGCAGGCATTACGTGCGGCGAAGCAGGGTAACTGGCAGGAAGTGGATGCCCAAATGAACGAATCTTTCGCTGCATCTAAGCGTGCGCATGACGTGCAGACGATGCTGATCGGCATGGACGAAGGATGTGGTAAAGTGCAGGTAAATCTGGTCCTTGTGCATGCACAGGATCATATTATGAACTCAATGCTGGCCCGTGAAATGTTTCAAGAATTCATTGATATCTATCGGCAGCTGAACAACGTTCCCGCCAGATGCCTTAAACGTGATTTATCGCGCGCCTGTATTTTTTATCTGCATGCGCGCTATCATCAGTAATCCTCCGGAAATGCCTGCTTCTCCGGGGGATTTAAACTCACCGATTATTTTGGATATCTCCCTCACTTTCAGCCGTTCATGCCGTCATTGTACTTACCGGTCACTGTTTAATTACCCGTTTAACCGACCCAATTAAGCCTGATGTTCTTAATCGAAAAGCAGAATAATTGTATTTTGCATATTTTATTTTTCATCTTTCTGTGGTGATTATTTTTTGCGTGTCTGCATAAGCTATTCCGTAATTATCATAAGCGAAATGCTATAACGCGATGATTATTTCCTGTTTAATGTTGTTGGGTCTCCTTAATTAAAAACATAACAGGATTTTAACATATGCGTTCAATCAATTTATGGCAAAAATATATTTTCGTTGTTGCCTGGTTAGGCATTTTTGGGGGCGGGCAAAGCGCGCTGGCAAATGACGCCATTAATGTAAATGAGGCGTTAAAAAATACAACGCTAACCATTGCCTCTGTCGGCTGGAAGGAAGAGGAAGCGGCGCTCAAATTAGCCGGGTTAGATAAAACGCCGTATACCATAAATTTTCAGACCTTTCAGGGCGGAGGTCTGGCTTTGGAAGGGGTGGCGGCGAATAAAGTCGATGTGACGAATACCAGCGAGATCCCACCGGTATTCGCCTCTCTGGCCGCTAATAACGGAAACTTTAAGATAATTGCCACCGAACGCTGGACAACCCTCCATCAGGAACTGATTGTACCGCCGGATAGCAAAATAAAGACGGTTGCGGATTTAAAAGGAAAACGTGTTGGCTATATAAAATCTACCACTGCGCACTATTTTCTGCATCAAATGCTAAAGAATGCCGGTCTGGGATGGAATGATATTCAACGCGTCGAAATAACTACCGCCGATGGCGTAACGGCATTATTTAGTGGCGGCATTGATGCTTTTGCAAGCTACGGAAACTCAGTTACCAGCGCTAAACAACGTGGAGCCCACACCCTGGCGTCAGCGCAAGATATTCTGTCGGGCAACTACCCAGTGATAGCGGCTGAAACTGCGTTACAGGATCGGGGTAAACGTGCCGCCATTGCTGATTATATTGGGCGTATAAACACCGCCAAACATTATGCAGAACTGCACCCTGAAGCCTGGGCAAAGGTTTCCGCTGACCCCACAGGCCGCAGTTACAATGCCGCTCTGGCCGACATCAAAGCGGAATATGCCCAGCGACCAACAAGCTATGAAATCCTTTCTCCAGAGGCGATTGCCTCTCAACAGAACGTTTCCGATGTCCTGTTTGCCACCGGATTACTGCAGGCGCCGGTGAAGGTTGCCGGATTTTTTGACAATTCGCTAAGTGGGGCGATCGAACAGGCGAAGCAGCGCTATATCACTCACTAAAGGGATATGCCGATATTTCTTCCGGTTGACGAAAAATCGGCAAGTGTGGCGCTAAGGATTGATGGTGATGTCAAAAAACACATTTTCAGCTTTGATAACCGGACGCACGGATCCCGGCACTTTACCACGGCAGCAACGATGGCGGGCGATCCCCTGGTTGCGCAGACTACTGCGCGGATTTGTACCCTGGCTACTGCCCATAATGTTGCTGATTATCTGGCATTTTTACAGTCTGAACGATGCGAGCAAGTCCATCCTGCCGTCACCTGCGGGGGTAATGATGCGCACAATAACCAGTCTGGAGAGCGGTGAGTTAATTAACAGCATTGTGGTGAGTGCGCGTCGTGCGGTAAGCGGATTTTTACTGGGCAGCAGCATTGGGTTTGCCCTGGGTTTGCTGACCGGCGTGTGGAGAAGGGCGGATATCACCCTGAGCACCACCCTCCACATGTTGCAGAATATCCCGGTTTTAGCAGTGATATCCCTCTTTATCGTCTGGTTTGGGATTGGGGAAGAGGTGAAAATTGCGATGGTCGCGTTTGGTGTTTTCTTTCCGGTATATATCAATACCTACCACGGTATTAAGTCTATCGATAACGGTCTTATTGAGATGGGGAAAGTCTATGGTTTAACGCCCGTCGCGATGTTTCGCAACATCATTTTCCCCGGTGCGCTGCCCTCTATTCTGGTCGGGGTGCGCTTGTCCCTGAGCATCATGTGGCTGGTGCTGATTGCGGCTGAAACCATCGCTTCCGATGCCGGTATCGGATATATGGCCATTACCGGAAGGGAGCTTTTGCAGATGGATAAAGTGGTACTCAGCATCATTATTTACGCATTGCTGGGCAAACTCTCCGATGTCATTTCCTCATCACTGGCACACCGCTTGCTTCGCTGGCGCGATCTCCGGGGAGTCAAACCATGAAGACAACCACGGGTTACGGCATCACGCTGAACAAGGTGAGTAAGCGTTTTGATCATGCCGCGATCATCAATGATGTCGATCTGATGCTACGCGCAGGGGAATTTGTCGCGGTTGTTGGCCGCAGCGGCTGCGGAAAAAGTACCTTATTGAGAATGATTGCCGGGTTAGATACCCCAACAGCGGGCACGGTGGCGATTGAAGGGCAACCTGTTGTGGGCATCAATCCACAGGTTCGCGTGCTCTTTCAGGAAGCCCGTTTGCTACCCTGGCGCAGCGTGCTCGAAAACGTCTGTCTGGGGACGCCTCAGGGTGATAACAACATTGCATTGAATGCGCTGCGGCAAGTTGGTCTTGGCGATAAAGCGACCCAGTGGCCGGGTCTGCTCTCCGGCGGGCAGAAACAAAGAGTCGCGCTGGCAAGGGCACTTGTGGCCGAACCCAGGGTGCTGCTTCTTGATGAGCCATTAGGTGCACTGGATGCTCTGACCCGTATTGAGATGCAGGAGCTGATTGAACGGATCTGGCGTGAGCAAGGGTTCACCGCCGTGCTGGTGACCCATGACGTCGATGAGGCCGTTCGCCTGGCTGACCGGGTGATTGTGATGGATCAACAACGCATTGCCCTGGATATTCGCATTCCTCTGGCCAGACCCCACGCAAGCGAAGCCGATCTGCACTATTACCAGCAAATTATCCTGGGGAAAATACTGCATCCGTCGCCGCGGGTGGAAGACCAGAGCGGTGAATTTACGATTTAACCTAATCTGCATTGAATGAGGATCACGCCAGCATGTTAACGATCAAAGCGCCAGAACAATATATTAATCAGCCAGACTTACTCCCGCATGCGGGAAAGTATATTGCCGAATATGGTCACCGCGCCTTTATATTGGGGGGTAAAACCGCTCTTGAACGTACCGGAGAACAATTACAGGCTAGTCTTAAAACCTGGCAGATTGCATACCAGATTACCGTTTTTAGCGGTTATCCTCGCCTGCAACAAATCAACTTTCTTCAACAGCAAGCGCAGACGTTTAATGCCGATGTGATTATTGCTGTTGGTGGGGGAAAGGTCTGTGACACGGCGAAAGTCGTGGGCGATAAACTGGGGCTGCCGGTGGTCACCATTCCCACTATTGCCGCAACCTGTGCGGCCTGGGCGGCAGTGTCGGTGCTTTATGACGCTGACGGGGCATTTGTGCAACCCTATTTCAATCGCTATTCACCACGGCTGGTGCTGGCTGATACGGCAGTCATTCTCAGCGCCCCGGCGCAATATACGCGGGCGGGTATTCTGGATACCTTTGCGAAATGGTACGAAATGGAACCTAACCGTACTCTGGATGTGGAGTCGACGACGTTATCGGTGATGCTGCATACGGCAAAGTTAGCCTTTGATCTGCTCTCTCGTCAGGGGGAAAATGCAATAGCAGAGGGGCAAAGGGGGCTGATTACTCAGGCCGGACGAGACACGGTTGACGCCATTATTTATCTGGCAGGGCTGGTGGGCACAATACAGACGGAAATCTCGTTCGGCGGTTTTGCGCATCCTTATTATCAGGCTTCCACACTGCTGGCAAATACGCGTCATCGGCTCCATGGCGAGAAGGTCGCGCTGGGGCTGCTCACACAGTTCGTGATAAGCGGCGTAGATTTTGACGAGTTTACACGCCGGCTACAGATCTTCCGCCGTTTTGGCCTCGCATTAACTCTGGAGGATATAGGGATCCTCGATAATCTCGAGGAAGATATCAGGCTACTGGCAAAGCAGACATTTATTGAGCTCCCTCTGATGACTAAGCTGCCCTTTGCCTCATCAGCGGTCGAAATTGAAGAAGCCATCAGGCAAACCGAACGTTGGGTCAGACAGGTGGCATCTGAAGCGTCCTCGACCTTCGCCCAGGCATCGCAATAGCAACATTTGTTGATTAAGCCGTAAATATTAAGAAGCCTGTTAAAGGCTATAGTCATCATGGTGAATTATCTGCGGGTATAAAATATTGCGCAGTGAATAGTTTTCGCCCTGACTTATTGTGACTAATATATGCCCACCCTTTAATTGCATTTGCTTTCTTAGGATATGTGCTTTTTGCATTTAACTTTCATGATTTTCTATGCGCATAATTAACAAATAAAAATGAATCAGGGTTTTATTTCTGTCAGTGAGGGCGAGGTATCGCTCTCATCTCTAAAAAATACCAGAGGTATAATGATGAGTACCGTGAATAAGAATAATATTGCCACATCGGAAATTATTCATGAGATTTCTACGGATGGGAGTTTTGTGCGGCAACAAAACCGTTTCACTACGCCATTTGGTTCCCGTGCCGGTGAATTACCCGTGGAAAGCGGGCGCTATCGTTTATTGTGGGCACCCATTTGCCCATGGGCCCATCGTGCAGTTATTGTCAGAAAACTTCTTGGCCTGGAAGAGGTGATAAGCTTAGGCACCGCGCATCCAGTCAGAACCGAACGAGGCTGGTCATTCTCAACGGATGAACATGAGGTAGACCCGGTTTTAGGTATTCATTATTTACCGGAGATTTACGCGAAAACTGATGCAAATTACAGCGGGAGAGCGACCGTGCCAACGGTGGTGGATGTAAAACAAGGCATCGTTGTAAATAATGATTACTTTAAATTAACCAACTATTTCGAAACCGAATTTAAACCGTTTCACAAACCAGGTGCGCCAGATCTTTACCCGCCAGCCTTGCGCTCAGAAATTGATGCTTTGAATGATGTTATATTTCATGATGTCAATAACGGCGTATATAAAGCGGGCTTTGCTCATTCCCAGGCGGCTTATGAAAAAGCATGGGACACATTATTTAATCGCCTGGATGAACTGGAACAACGTCTTGCTAAACAGCGCTATCTGTTTGGTGACAATATTACTGATTCAGATATTCGGCTTTACGTTACCCTGGCGCGATTCGATGTTGCCTACTACAGCGTTTTCCGCACCAACCGTAACCGGTTGATTGATTTTACGCATTTATGGGGCTATGCGCGCGATCTCTATCAGACGCCGGGCTTTGGGGATACGACCGATTTTGAAGCGATCAAGCAGGGCTACCAGCTAGGCGATTTCACTGCCAATCCTTATCAAATTCTGGCGAAAGG
The DNA here is from genome assembly GCF_965644225.1 of Phytobacter sp. V91. Lineage (NCBI taxonomy): Bacteria > Pseudomonadati > Pseudomonadota > Gammaproteobacteria > Enterobacterales > Enterobacteriaceae > Phytobacter > Phytobacter sp. V91. The sequence goes on from NZ_CBFFRJ010000137.1 coordinate 5,873, forward strand.
CCCGGATGTGAGTCTCTGGCACTTACCGCATAACCGTGGCTGATTTAGCGGGTGTTATCTCTTGCTGAACACGTCTGACTAAGGATCGATTGCATGACCGCAATAACGAAATTTAAAACTTTTGCCGCTGAAATAAAACAAGATGGCGCCTTTGTTCAGCAGGCGAACCTGTTTACACAGAAATTTGGTGATGCACAGAATGAGTGGCCGGTGGAGGCCAATCGCTATCGGTTACTCTGGATGCCAGCCTGCCCGCATGCGCATAAAGTGGTGATTGTGCGTAAATTACTGGGGTTGGATCGGGTAATAAGCCTCGGGGCGACAGGCCCGTGGCGAACGGAAAAAGGGTGGGAATTTAGTCGCGATCCTGACTATAAAGATCCGGTGCTGGGTATTCGCTATATCCATGATGTCTATATCGCTCAGGATCCTGATTTTACAGGGCGTCCGACGGTGCCCATTATGGTTGACACCGTCACGGGAAAGGGGGTCAATAATGACCATTACTGGCTGACGATCTACCTGGAAACGGCATGGAAGAAATACCATTATCCTGACGCCCCGGATTTATATCCCGACGCTCAGCGGCAGGCCATTGACGCACTGAACGAGGTCATCTACCAGGATATCAATCTGGGCGTGTATAAAGCAGGTTTTGCCCATACCCAGAATGCCTATAATGACGCCTATGATCGGCTTTTTGCTCGTCTTGATGAATTTGAAGAACGTCTGTCGACGCAGCGCTACCTGTTGGGTTCTCAATTAACTGACGCGGATCTGCGTTTATTTCCAACGCTGGCGCGGTTTGATAGCGTCTATTATCCTTTATTTCGCACAAACAGAAACAGGCTCGTGGATTATAAGCATCTGTGGGCCTATGCGCGCGATATCTATCAAATTCCGGCGGTGAAGGAAAGCACCGACTTTGCCTTTATCAAGGAGAGCTATTTCCGTTCTCCGCATCTCGCTGCATTATTTGGCAATATACACAATTTGCTCCCTAAAGGCTCTGATCTTGCGGTCTGGGAACATCCGCACGGCAGAAATACGTGAGTATAAGGAAGAAAAACCAGAATGTCTGATTCCATAATAAGTGGCCCTTTTCATGCCGATCACGTTGGTAGCTTGCTGCGACCAGCAAAATTAAAGCAAGGCAGAATAGATTTTATTAACGGCAGTATAACGGCTGGGCAGTTAAGAACGATCGAGGATCAGGAGATCCGCCGCATCGTCCATATACAACAGGAATTAGGACTCAACTCTGTTACCGACGGGGAATTTCGCCGTTCCTGGTGGCATATCGATTTTCTGGAAAATCTGCACGGTATTTATGGTTATGTGCCTGAGGAGGGCGGCGCGGTGTTCAACGATGTTGTCACTCGGGCCTATGAAATTAAAACTCATGACAGGATAAGCTTCAACGAGGATCATCCTTTTCTTGAGCACTATCGTTTCTTGCATCAGGAAGTCAGCACTGGGGTAGCGAAATTTACGATTCCCAGCCCTAATCAGCTATTGTTTGATGACATCATCGATAGCAACCTGTATCCGGATTTAGAAGAATACTGTCAGGATCTGCGCAAAACCTGGCAGGATGCGGTCCAGGCCTTTTATCGTGCGGGGTGCCGGTATTTGCAGTTTGATGACTGCTTCTGGGGCTATATGTGTTCCCAGGAAATCCTCGCAACGATGCCGAAAGAGGTGTGGAACAGAAAAAAACAGCTGGCACTTGAAAATATCGATGCAGTATTGCAGGCGAAACCCAACGACATGGTCATTACGACTCACGTCTGCCGGGGTAACTATATGTCGAGCTTTGTGCGCAGCGGCGGCTACGATCCTATCGCTGAAGATTTTCTTGGTCAGACTCGCTACAACGGTTTCTTCCTGGAGTATGACACCGATCGAGCTGGAACTTTTCGACCTCTGACCTTTGCCGCCCATAAGAATAAACGTGTGGTATTAGGTCTGGTTACTTCGAAATTTCCAGCACTGGAAGATAAAGCACAGCTGATTCGGCGTATAGAAGAGGCCAGCAATTATATTCCATTAGCCGATCTTTGCATCAGCCCTCAGTGTGGTTTTTCCTCCACTGAGGAAGGTAATTTGCTGAGTGAAGAAGCGCAGTGGAATAAATTAAAATTAATAATCAATGTAGCCAATGATGTCTGGGGCCAGTAACCATTTTCATACAATCAGGATATTGACAAATGAAATTTAGAATCAGCAGAGAAAGTATTGTCTCTTATTTAATTTTGGGTGCCGGTGCTGGCGCATTGTTCAGTTGCTTTTATGCTATTAATGACGCCCAGGCTGCAACCACCGCTACGCTGCAACCTATTGTGATTGCGACCGCCGGCGACCCCCGACCGTTTACTTACTTTGATAAAGACCATCAGCTGGTAGGCTATGATATTGAAGTGGCCAGAAAAGTGTTCAGTCAGCTACCGCAGTACAGTGTTTCGTTTACCACAACTGAATTTACCTCAATCCTCGCCGGTCTGGATGCCGACAGGTTTCAGGTAGGGGCAAACAACTTTGTGGAAAACGCGCAGCGCAAAGAAAAGTACATTTTTAGTCAGCCAATTTTTGAAAACCAGTTTGTGATTGCCACTAGCGACAACAACACTAATATTCACTCTTTGAGTGATTTATTAGGTAAGACGTCGGAGGTGAATCCAGGGGTTAATTTTACAACTGCCCTGGAGAAATACAATACACAGCACCAGAGCAATCCGGTTAAATTGCAGTATACCGATGCAGATTTACTGTTAGTTTTACAAAATCTGGAAAGTAGTAAAACTGATTTTCAGTTAATCGATAAATCGATGCTGGATCAGTATATCAGCGAATATCACCTGAAGCTGAAAACGATCCCCTTAAGCAAAGAGGAAAGCGCACTGATTGGTTCACCGTATAGCTATTTTTTAATTGCCAAAGGTAAAGTTGGCGAGAAACTCGCGCAGGACATTAATGAGCAACTAAACAAACTTAAGGCCGATGGAACCTTATCGACGATCAGTAATAAATATTTCAATGGCGATTATGTCCCAAAATAAAAGCAAGGTCCGCTTGAATGCCAAATATATTTGATATCAAACTGGTTTTCACGCAGATCCCGGCGTTACTGGAATATTTGCCAGTAACGCTGGTCATCACGTTGTTTTCCATGATAATTGGTGTGTTGCTCGGTTTTATCATTGCGCTAATCAGAATCAAAAAACTGCCCGTATTGAGTTCTTTTTTTGCAGTGTTTGTCTCATTTGTTCGTGGTACTCCTTTAATTGTACAGCTGTATCTTTCTTATTATGGGATACCCATTGTTCTGAAATATTATAACTACTATAACGACACTAGTTATAGTATAAATAATGTTCCCGCATTGGTCTTTGTTTTACTGGCGTTCTCGCTTAATGAGGCGGCCTATAACTCTGAAAGCCTGCGGGCGGCAATGCTCTCTGTTGAGAAGAAACAAATTGAAGCGGCCCAGTCATTGGGTATGACGCCACTGCAAGTGCTGCTCAGGGTGACCATCCCTGAGGCCTTTGTCGTTGCCTTGCCGACGTTAGGTAATACTCTGATCAGCTTAATGAAAGGAACCTCTCTGGCATTTGTTTGTTCAGTCATCGAATTAACGGCGCGAGGGAAAATACTGGCCAGCGGCAGCTATCGCTATTTTGAGGTTTATGTCTCGCTGGCGCTTATTTACTGGGCGCTGACAATCGTGACAGAAATAATGCTAAAAATTATCGAGAAAAAAATCAGCATCCCCGATACACCAGCAGCCAAAGAAAAAGCCAAAATGGGAGCGGCGAGCCATGATAACCATTAATCATCTCTCAATGACATTTCATAACACGACCATTCTTGATGACATCAGTCTGACCGTTACAAAAGGCGAGGTGGTGGCGATTATAGGCTCCTCCGGCGCCGGAAAATCGACCCTGTTACGGTGCATCAACCGGCTGGAACGACCTGAACGCGGTGAATTACGGATCGACGGTCAGTCCTTCGATCTTGCCAGGCTTACCCAACGTCAATTAGTTCACCTCCGGCAAAATACGGCGATGGTATTTCAGCAATTCAGCCTCTTCCAGCGTCGCACGGTACTGGAGAACGTGATGGAAGGATTAATGGTGGTTAAGAAGTACTCCCGTGAAAAAGCAAAACAGATGGCTCTGGAGCAGCTACGAAAAGTTGGCCTGATTGAGCGTGCGGACTACTACCCAAAGCAGCTTTCCGGTGGTCAGCAGCAGCGCGTAGGCATCGCCAGGGCGTTGGCGATGGAGCCGCAGGTGCTGCTGTTAGATGAACCGACATCGGCGCTGGATCCTGAGCTGGTGGCTGAAGTGCAGGACGTGATTAAACGCGCTGCGGTTGAGGGCAACACGATGATTCTGGTCTCCCATGAAATGGATTTTGTCAGGCAGGTCGCCACCAGGGTTCTGTTTCTTGAAAAAGGTAAAATCATTGAAAATGGCAGTACGCAGCAGGTGTTTGAACATCCGAAACACGAAAGGACGAAGGCTTTTCTCGCCCGTTATTATCAACGCTATGAACCAGAATATGTGATTTAACCAGAGAGACGGACATGCCAGTATCAGTACAAAACATTATTGTTAAGACCACGATGGATAATATTCCATGGCAGCGTGTTGCCGACTTATTACATTTCTTTGGTCTGAGCGATGATGATGCCCGGACGCAAGAAAAAATATTCCGCAATAGCTACTTAGCCGTTTTTCTGTTTGATGGTGAAGAGCTGATTGGCGTGGGGCGTCTGCTCTCGGATGGTATCTGTCAGGCGGCAATTTATAATGTCGCTCTGGACAAACGCTATCAGGGCGCTGGTCTGGGTAAGCGCATTATTCAGACGCTGATTAATGCGGTGAAAGAGTGCAATATTATTTTATATACGCATCCTGATACCGTCGGACTGTATGAAAATCTTGGCTTTCAGCGCATGAAGACCGGTATGGCCCTGTATCGCGACGCCGAGCTGGCGGAACTTAAGTTAATGGATTTTATTTGAGGCCATGTAGTGTGGCCTTTTTCGCAGGTTTTAGATTGTACTGGCGAGCCATGACCAGTATTGCTCAGTTCCCGCGCCACCCGGACCGGACGCCAGCGGCGAGCCGCGCAATGTTTCCCGATGATGTGGCTCCTGCCAGCTTGTCAGCACCGTTTCCCCTTCCGTTAAACGCACGCGGGCCGATGCAAAACCGTAGCGATATGTGCCGTCTGCTTCGGGTAACACGCCGGCAGCAATCTTTTCAGCCTCATCAGCAAAACCCGGTATTGAAAAAAGCTCACGGGCGTAAGCCCAAAGATGTGGAAAGCTGGAGATAGCCAGCGGCGTACCTGACTCAGGAGGAAGGCCTGGCCGGTATCCTCTGTCATAGGATAAGAGTGTCTGAAACAAACGCACGTCTGAGTCCGTCAATTGAGCCCCAAACAGATAACGCCGGCTGGCAAGGCGCTGGTCATAATCTGCCAGCCGCGCTTCAAAGATATTTTTGGCGACCCGGGCCGCATCCGGCGATCCGGCAAACAGGATTTTGTACGGGCCATTATTTACATCGTCAAATATTTGCTGGTAAAGCAGGTCGATAGCAGGGCGCAGCCCATGAGGATAGAGGTCAGGCGCTGTTGGGCTATGAAGCGGCGCCCAGGCGGTGTGCAGATCGTAGGGAAGAGTATGGTAATCATTGTTAACCACCTTGCCGGTGGACAGATCAACGATGGCAGGCACCGTCCCCCGACCCTGATAACCTGGCACGGTATTGCGATAAAGATTATTGAGTCGTTTTACCCCTAACACCGCATCAACCTCGCCGGGCTGTCCTGAAAACAGCCAGCCATCATGGTCACGATGAAAACGTAACCGACTGAAATGGATGCATCCAGCCCCAGTAAACGAAGCAGAATAAGGATCCGCCGCGACCAGCCACAGCTGGCACTTACGATCAGGCGATACCGTCCTGCTTCGACAGGTAGTTGTCCGTCAGCTGGTCCAAAACGGGTTGTGAAAGCATTATTCTGCCGACGAAATCCACCGTCATCAGTTTGCTCAACGGTGGTTTCTGGATAGAGCACTGTAGACATCGTTATTCCTTACGAAGGTAATTGATCACTGAACAAGCGGCTGCAGAAAATGCCGTTGCCCGCGTCGATACTCAGCGGGGCTGTCCCCGCTCCATGATCTGAAGGCGCGCCGGAAGCTGCGTTCATCAGAAAAACCTAAATGCTCAGCGATCAGGGCAGTCGTTTCGCCATTACGCAGCATGCGGCAGGCTTCAGTCAGGCGAACTTCCCGCGATAAAATTGAATAACTTGCACCTTGTCGGGCGAGGGTTCTTGTCAGGGTGCGTCGGCTGACACCGAGCATTTGCGCCATATCGTCAGCAGAATGGATGGTTGCCAGATTGGCTTTAAACAACTGGAACAGACTCAGTGTCTTCGGTGGGCCTTGCGCCAGAATTCGTCTGGCATGCTGCCCGGCCACGGGAGCTAATTCAGCGTCCAGCGCTGGCGTGGCCTGGTTGAGCCATTGGCGCGTAAAATCGATTTGGGCAATCCCTTCGCCAAAGTACACCGGGCAGCCGAAAAAGCGCTCAAGCGTGGTTTTGCTGATGCCACAGGAGCGGGTGAAACGAACGCGGTGCGCGATGGGGCCTCCCGGCGTGTGGGAGCGGGAAACAGCAAAACAGTTCACAAAATGAAAATGCTCTAATGTTGCCCGCAGCTCGGGATCGTAAAATTTCGGAATATGCAGCAAACTGATGCTGCCCTGACGGTTTAACTCAGGGACCGCACTCCAGGGGGTGAGAAAGTTCTTTGCACAAAAAAGCAGGCTGTTTTCACAACTCCCCAGCGTCATTGACGCAAGGCTAATTGCGCCGAAACTCCTGTAATTAATATGCGCGGCATGAGCGAATAAAGACTGGCTGCGATCAATTCGCTGATCTAACCAGGTATGTTCAAATATATGGCGCATCTCCAGGTAAGAAACCTTTTTTGACGCCCATTCCTTTTGCGTCGGATCTATGTTGAATTGTTCCTGTAAAATATAAGGTCGATTATATTTCGCTGAGAGTAACGCCAGTAATCCGGATATCTGAAAAAGAGTGAAGTATTTATCAGTGGTATCCAGAACGGGGGCTCGTTGTATTGCAAGGCGAGGGCTGACATCCTGAGACTTTCGCGGTGTATAATCCATTGCTGCATGAATTCCTGGATTAATAATAAAGAAAATGTACTCAATATTTACGTCGGGTTGCAATGCAAAAACATGCTAACGATAGTCGGTATTAAACTATCCCTGCCTAAGGAAGGTGCGATTTAATCGGTGGGGTTCAGTGGAGTCCTTATCTGTATTAGCTTTACCTTAGCTGAGCTGTATGATCTCTCTGTAAGACGTATACGATCACTTTTTTCTGGTGAATATTTGCTCTCGATT
>NZ_CBFFRJ010000138.1:0-13291 GCF_965644225.1 Phytobacter sp. V91
ATTTAGCGGTTGATCAGATCGCTCAACCCGGACTGAGTTCCCTTCAGGTGATCTACTATTTGGAACAGCTATTTAGTACTGATTATGGAGGATGGATGTTTGTATTCAAGTCAACACAAATAAAGAGAAAAATAAAATATCAATATTTGATATGTTATTTTCAGAGTAACTATTTTATTAATTATTTGACCACTCCAATCCAGAACGATAATTAACAATCAGCAGTTGTATTTTTAGACCACTTTGAACAATTGCGCACATCCAATGCAAAAGGCTAAGTTCATTCTTTAACAGCAATTATTTATTTACTTAGTGAAATAATGATACTGTCTATTCTCATTAATCTAAAACCGCTCTCATCCATAATCGCCGCATCATAAATTCTGGTTTACTCGAATGGAGGTAATTCAGAGCGTAAGTTGCTCTTACCGCGAAACGTAAAGATGACTACATCAAGGTTTTTGATATGCTTACCTCATAAATTGCAGCATATTGTTCCACCTTTTCATCGGGTTCTGATGAGATAGATAAAAAATTTTAATTTCTCCTGTTCAGATCATAGACGCGGCATGTTTAGCCCATTATGATGCCGCCGCCCCGCTTCCTCAAAACGGACGCAGGGACGACTTTTATCATTCAATATTGATTTATTTTGAGGAATTATGGGGAACACTAAGTTGGCTAATCCGGCCCCTCTGGGCTTAATGGGCTTCGGCATGACCACTATTCTGCTTAACCTGCACAATATCGGCATGTTCCCAATGGATGGCATTATCCTGGCTATGGGTATTTTTTACGGCGGTATCGCACAGATTTTCGCTGGCCTGCTGGAGTTCAAAAAGGGCAACACCTTCGGTTTAACCGCATTCACCTCTTACGGTTCATTCTGGTTGACGCTGGTCGCTATCCTGCTGCTGCCGAAAATGGGTCTGGCTGATGCGGCGAATGGTCACTTCCTGGGTGTCTATCTGGCTATCTGGGGCGTATTCACCCTGTTTATGTTCATCGGTACTCTGAAAGGCGCACGTATGCTGCAATTCGTGTTCCTGAGCCTGACCGTGCTGTTCGCACTGCTGGCTGTAGGTCACCTGGCAGATAACGAAAGCATCGTTCACATTGCTGGCTGGATTGGCCTGGTGTGTGGCGCAAGCGCGATTTACCTGGCGATGGGTGAAGTTCTGAACGAGCAATACGGTCGCACCGTACTGCCGATTGGCGAACAGCACTAATCCCCCCCTTCGTGCCTGCGTCGCGGGCACGAATTCCCCCTCCCCCGTTTTGTTTACGTTTTGATTGATAACCTGTTAACTCGCTTTGTGGGATGATTGTTCTCTTCCTCATTCATTAAGACGCGGATGATGATCTCATTTCAGGGTGTAATTTACGGGCTTCAGCGCTGGGCAGCTCTTCTTCTTACCGGAATACTGGCCGGGCTCGGCGGCATGCTGCTTGCTATGCTGCTGCACGAGATCCAGCACCTGACCTGGGGCTACAGTCAGAATCTGCTTATCAGTCCACAGACATTTCTGCAAGGCGTCACCGATGCCAGCGCACAGCGGCGTTTTCTCGTCCTGGTGGCGGCCGGAATGGTCGCCGGATGCGGGTGGTGGTTACTGGCGCGTTACGGCAAAAAGCGTGTCAGCATTAGCGCGGCAGTGAATGACGCCAGTAAGCCCATGCCTGCGCTGACCACACTTGTCCATATTCTGCTGCAAATCGTCACCGTGGCGATGGGATCCCCGCTGGGGCGTGAAGTCGCTCCGCGCGAGGCCGGGGCGCTTTTTGCCGGAGGCGTTGCCCGTCGTTTGCATCTGACTTCCGCAGACATTCAACTGATGACAGCCTGCGGCGCGGGAGCAGGCCTTGCAGCGGTGTACAACGTTCCACTGGCCGGCGCAATCTTTACCCTTGAAGTACTGCTGGTGAGCTTTAGCCGGGATGCAGCTCTTGCCGCGCTGGTAACGTCCGCCCTTGCCGCCTGGGTTGCCTCACTGGGGCTGGGCGATGAGCACCAGTACCATTTCACTGCTGAATTCGCGGCAACCTCGTTGATTTTCTGGGGGATACTGTGTGGTCCTCTGCTGGGCGCCATGGCGTGTCTTTTTCGCCGACTGACTCAATATGCCAGCAGCAAAGTGCAGGATAACTGGCAAATGCCGGTGATAAGCCTTGCGGCCTTTACGCTACTTGGCATCTGCGCCATCTGGTTTCCACAATTACCGGGCAACGGTAAAGGAGCTGCGCAGTTGGCCCTCAGTGGCGAGATAAGCGCGACGCTTGCGGCAATGCTTTTAGTGCTCAAAGTGTTCCTGATCTGTGCGGTGATCCGCGGTGGAGCGGCGGGAGGGCTGCTGACGCCCGGTCTTGCGGTTGGCGGATTATTGGGTTCCCTGTTGTTTCTGATTGTCGGTCCTCTCTTCCCCGGTAGCGATATGGAGAGCTTCGCTCTGCTCGGCGCCGCAGGCTTTTTAGCGGCCTCAGCGCACATGCCCGTCACCACATTAGCGTTAGTCATGGAATCCACACGCATGGATCATAGCTTTCTGGTGCCGGTGGCCTTGTGCATTACAGGTGCCTGGGCTACCTGCCGGGTGCTGGAACGTCGTCGGTAAGACTATTTTTTGAGCACAACAATAACAGTTGCTAAACGAAGCGTTAATAACCACCTCCCTCAATTGATAAGCATTATCATTTTTAATATGTTCGCCAGAACATCCCGATGAATGGACATCGTGCAACACCCCTGACAGGAAAGTTGGGAGGGATAAACCCGTTCAGTTTTGTTGCATAAGGTCAGCCAATGAGTTCCCACCTTACCGCCAGCGTGCCGCTGGACGCGTCAGCCGTGGCGTTGCAATACAAAAAAATCCTGCTGCGCCGTTTTATCTTAGCGGGCGCTATCCTGCTGCTGATTCTGCTGTCGCTGCTGCTTGATTTTACCCTCGGCCCTTCAGGCCTTTCGCTGCCCACGCTCTGGCACACGTTGTTCGATGCCGCCTCGGCGGATGCCGGTACCCGGGTTATCGTCTGGGAGCTACGCCTGCCCTTTGCGTTGATGGCTATCGTTGTCGGCATGGGGCTGGGACTGGCCGGGGCTGAGATGCAAACCATCCTCAATAACCCTCTTGCCAGCCCGTTCACCCTTGGCGTGTCGTCCGCGGCCTCCTTTGGCGCGGCCCTGGCGATCATTCTCGGCATTGGTATTCCAGGCATTCCTGACCAGTGGTTCATCTCAGTAAATGCTTTCGTTTTTGCCCTGATGGCCTGTTTTATTCTTGACGGGATCAGCCGCTGGACGCGGGTCGCCACCTCCGGCGTGGTGCTGTTTGGTATTGCACTGGTTTTTACCTTTAATGCCTTAATTTCGATTTTGCAGTTCGTCGCCAGTGAAGACACCCTGCAAGGGCTGGTCTTCTGGACCATGGGCAGCCTCGCCCGCGCGTCATGGGATAAGCTGGCGATTCTGGTTATTACCCTGCTGCTTATCGTGCCTTTGTCGATGAGAAATGCCAGGAAGCTGACAGCACTGCGTCTGGGAGAAGATCGCGCCGTCAGCTTCGGCATCAATGTGCGAAAACTGCGGCTTGCCACTCTGCTGCGCATCAGCGTTATCTCGGCGCTGACCGTGGCGTTTGTCGGCCCCATTGGTTTTATCGGTCTTGTGGCGCCTCACATCTCACGCATGATTTTCGGCGAGGATCACCGCTTTTACCTGCCAGGCAGTATGTTGATTGGCGCGCTGGTGCTGTCGATGGCTTCGGTGCTGTCCAAGAATATTGTCTCAGGCGTCATCATTCCTGTCGGTATCGTCACCTCACTGGTGGGCGTGCCCTTCTTCCTCAGCATTATTATTCGCCACCGGGGAACGCTATGACCGACGGTCTGAAAATCAGCAATCTGCACACCGGCTATCGCAACAAGAAGATTATCGATGGGCTGCATACACCCACACTGCCTCGCGGCCAGATCACTGCGCTGCTCGGGCCAAACGGATCCGGAAAATCGACCCTGCTGCGCGCCCTTGCCGACCTTAATCCGGCACGGGGCAGGCTCGAATTGAATGGCGAAGATTTAATGGATTTACCGTCGTCAAAGCGGGCGCAAAAAGTGGTTTATCTGCCGCAGTCATTGCCGCAGGGCGTGCATCTGCATGCGCTGGAATCGGTGATAGTCGCCCGCCGGGCCAGCGGCTCTGGCGATCAGGGCAACAGCGAAAAAGAGGCTTTTGATATTTTGCATAAGCTGGGGATTTCGCATCTGGCAATGAGCTATCTCGACCAGCTTTCCGGCGGTCAGAAACAGCTGATTGGTCTTGCCCAGTCGCTGATCCGCAAACCCGACCTGCTATTGCTTGATGAGCCGCTCAGCGCCCTCGACCTCAACTACCAGTTTCATGTCATGGACATCGTGGCCCGTGAAACGCGCCAGCGCAACATTGTGACGGTGGTGGTGATTCATGACATCAACATCGCACTGCGTCATGCGGAATATGCGGTGATGCTCAAAGCCGGCGCATTGATTGCCAGTGGCGTTCCGCAGGAAGTGGTAACTCCTGCCAGTCTGGCTACCGTCTACGGCGTACAGGGCAGAGTCGAATTTTGTTCACAAGGGCTGCCGCACGTGGTGGTCGATGGCTTAACGACATAAAAAAACGCAAATACGGGGAAATGATGAATCTGAAGAAGGCACTTATCGTCGCCGCCAGCGGTGCAGCGCTCCTGCTGTCACCGTTGCTGGCCCAGGCGCAGGACTGGCCGGTAACGGTCAAAGATATCGACAATCGCACGGTCACCATTGCGCAGGAACCTCAGCGCATCATTCTCCAGGATGGACGGGATATTTTCGCGCTGGCACTGCTGGAACGAGATAACCCCTTCGCCAAAGTGGTGGCCTGGAACAACCTGCCGAAAAAGCAGGATACCCAGAGCTGGAACGTGCTGAAACGCAAATGGCCTGAGGCCGAAAAAATCCTCGATATGCAATTTTCCGATCAGGGCAATGTTGATCTGGAAAGCATTATTTCCCGCCATCCTGACCTGATGATTGCCCAGTTGCGCGCTAAACCCTCTCTGGTGCAAAGTGGCGTACTCGCCAGACTGGAAGCGCTGCATGTGCCGGTAGTGTTTGTCGATTATGAACTGCATCCGGTGGAAAACACCCTGCCAAGCATCACGCTGCTTGGTAAAGTTATGGGACAAAATGAGCGAGCCAAAGCCTATACCGATTTCTACCAACAGCGTCTGGATACCCTGCATCAACGTCTGGCGACCGCCAGCAAAAAACCGCTGGTCTTTATTGAGCCTATCGCCGGTGTCGCAGGCCTGGACAACGGCTGCTGCTTTACCCACGCCCGCAACGGTTGGGGTGGACTGGTGGAAGCCGCGGGCGGTGTGAACATAGGTTCACAGCTGCTGCCAGGGGCGACCGGCAATGTGTCGGTAGAGAAAATTATCTCTCTCAATCCTGACTATTATCTGATGAGCGGTTCGAAACGCCCGGGTAAAGGCACGGCCATCATTCCGTTTGGTTACAACGTTGACCAGAAAGAGGTTGTCGCCGCCTTTAATGCGCTTCTGGCCCGCCAGGGCGTAAGCAGTATTCCGGCAGTAGTTGCAGGGCATACCGGGGCGTTGTATCACCACTTCTACAACAACCCGTACAACATCATCGCCATTGAAACACTGAGTAAAATCTTCTATCCGCAGCTGTTTAAAGACATCGACCCATTGGCGGATTATCACACCATCATCAAGGATTTCACCCGGATCCCGGATGACAGCATCATTCTCAGCTATACCCCCGCACAGTGATCCCCACCCGCGCCATCCCCCGATGGCGCTTTTTTATCAACGGCAGGTCAACGAACCGGCGGTAATAATTGTTATCACGCGAACTATCTTTGACACTCCACTATGTAAATAAATACATAACGAGAGCGCGCAATGATTTCAGGAAAAGTGAAGTTAGGCCTGTTGGCCTTGGTACTGCTGCAATGTGCCCCAATGGTGATGGCAAAAGATATCCGCGTGACCTATGCAGGTTCGATGGGCAAAGTGATGGATCAGGGTCTCGGCCCGGCATTCGCCAAAACGGAAAACGGTGACTATCAGGGGCAGGGTCAGGGGGCGTACGGAATGGCGCGTTTACTGGCGAGCCATAAGATCGAAGCCGATGTCTTCATCTCCATCAATCCGGGCCCAATGCAGATCCTCAAAGATGCCGGAATGATTGACGATGCGGTTCCTGTCGCCAGTACCAGCATGGTGATAGCGTACAGCCCGAAAGGCAAATATGCCGCCCGGTTTGCGCAGGCCAGTGAGAAAAAAGACGCGTCATGGCTGAATCTGCTGGCGCAAAAAGACGTTTCATTTGGTCGCACTGACCCCTATGTCGATCCTAAAGGGCAGAACATCGTCTTTACGCTGCTGCTGGCAGAGAAGTACTACCAGATGCCGGGCAGTGCCGACAAGATTTTAGGCTCGCTGCAAAATCCGGAGCAAACCCACCAGGAAGGCGGTCTGCTGGCACGACTGGAAAGCGGTCAGGTGGATGCTGCCGCCGGTTATGAAAGCGAAGTCCGTTCCGCACACCTCCCCTATGTTGCCCTGCCGGATGAGATAAATCTAAGCAACCCGCAAATGGCAAAACAGTGGTATGACACCGTGAGTTTCACCATCAAAGACAGCCAGGGTAAAGATCAGGTGCTGCACACCCAGCCGATGGTCTTCTACGCGGCAGTACTGAAAAATGCGCCTAACGGCGTGGATCAAGGGAAGAAATTCGTCAGCTTCCTGCAAAGCCCGGAAGGTCAGGCGCTGTTTAAACAGTATGGTTACGCCGAGCCGAAAGGGGACGCGTTATACGCCCGTTAAGACGGCCAGCCAGGATTGCAGGCTGGCTCTCCCTGCCTGCAATCCTGCTACTCAGCATCCCGTTTATTACCCTGATAAGCGTCACGCCCTGGCACCATTTACAGCTGGCATGGCGGGACGACAGCGCCATTGGCGTGTCGATGGCGCTCGGTGCGCTGGCGCTGTGTATTATCGTTGCCCTCGGGGTACCGGCAGCCTGGTGGCTGTCGCAGGCATCCGGACGTCGGCGTCTAATTGGCGAGCTCATGGTGATGATCCCTCTGCTAACGCCTCCTCTGGCGATGGGGATTCTGCTGGTGTCCGCCTTTGGGCCTTACGGCCTGGTCGGTGAGTGGATTTCACACCTTGGCGTTATGCTGGTAAACAATCCCGCCGCTTTTGTGCTGGCTCAGGTCTACGGAGCATTACCCTGGTTTATTGTGGTGGCGCGTTCAGCTTTTGCGACCGTACCGAAAGAGATTCTCGAAGCAGGCCAGACGCTGGGGGCTTCGGGCTGGAATCGTTTTCGTTTTCTGACGCTGCCGCTGGCGTTGCCGGGACTCGCTTCAGCCGTTACCCTTGCATGGGCACGTGCCGTGGGTGAGTTTGGCATCGTGATGATATTCGCATACTTCCCGCAGGGTATTCCGGTCAAGCTCTACACCAATCTACAAAATGATGGCGTCGACGCTGTCTATACCCTGCTCTGGATGCTGCTTATTGTGACGTTACCCCTGCCGATGATCTGCTTTTTCCTCGGCAGGCGGGTAACCTTGAAACGACGTTAGTGCGTGGATTTAGCAAGCGTCGGATTTTGTGCCGCCACCCAATCCTGGCGCAGCCAGATACCCAGTCCTAAACCTGTCAGCGCCAGCGCCAGCACATACCAGGCCGGAGCCATCGGCGAGACGCCCATCAGCATGGTGACGGCAATCGGCGTCAGGCCGCCAAAAATGGCGTAGGAGACGTTGTAGGAGAACGAAATTCCGGTAAAACGGACTTCTGCCGGGAAAGCACGCACCATCACATAAGGCACGGCCCCCACAATACCAACGCACAAACCCACCAGACCATACAGAGCAAACAGCTGTTCCGGATGGCTGCCCACCTGGTGATAGAACAACCAGCTTGAGCAGGCAAGCAGAATGCCGCCGACGATAAAGGTCTTGCTCGGGCCAACCCGGTCAACCACCAGCCCGGCAATAAGGCAACCGAAGCACAGCATGATCGTGGCGATGCTGTTGGCCTGTAAGGTCAGGGCCGGAGCAAAGCCATATTGTTTCTGCAACCAGACGGGCGACATCAGGATCACCACCACGATGCACGCCGAAAGCAGCCAGGTCAGCAGCATGGAGACGACGATCGCCTTTTTGTGCTTCATCACTACCGCTTTAACCGGCAGCTCCTGCGCCAGCGCTTTATGCTGCTGCATTTCAAGGAAAACAGGGGTTTCCTGCAACCAACGGCGCAGGTACATAGCCACCAGACCGAATGCCCCGCCAAGCAGGAACGGCACACGCCAGCCGCCGTCGTGGATCGCCTGTTGCGTCATGCTGGTGTTGATAAGCGTCGCCACAACGGAGCCCAACAGGATGCCGATGGTCAGACCCGCCGTTAAAGTGCCGCAGGCAATGCCAATACGCCGCTCAGGGACGTGCTCTGCCACAAACACCCAGGCTCCGGGCACCTCACCGCCGATCGCCGCCCCCTGAAGCACACGCATCAGCAGCAACAGCAAAGGGGCGACAATGCCGACCGAGGCATAGGTTGGCAGCAGACCAATCGCCAGGGTTGGCACCGCCATCAGCAAAATGCTCAGGGTAAACATTTTCTTACGCCCGACCAGGTCGCCGAAATGCGCCATCACAATGCCGCCTAATGGACGCGCCAGATAACCGGCCGCAAAAATACCGAAGGTCTGCACCTGACGCAGCCATTCCGGGATATCCGCCGGGAAAAACAGCTCGCCAACGACGGCAGCAAAGAAAACAAAGATGATGAAGTCGTAAAACTCAAGCGCACCGCCTAATGCGGCAAGCGTGAGGGTTTTGTAATCCTGTTTATTCAGAGGGCGTGTGAGTTTTGACATAACGGACCATTTGTAAAGAGGAGGTGTTGATTTCGTTGCTTACGCTAACTGTAAATTAAAAATTACTATACCGTAAATAAATCAACACTCCAGCGTCCGTATAATTTAAATCAAAAAAGCGCTATCTTCAGGAGATTGTCTCGCGTCTTGCACTTTTAGGACGAAAAGACGCTACCCTGGCGGGATCGGTTTCCACATAAGGCCCGTCAAGAAGCTGTACACAATACGGTACACTTGCAAAAATCCCCGGCACGGTTACGTTCCCCTCAGCATCCTTCACCCCTTCCAGGGTCTCTTTAATGGATTTCGGCTGACCAGGTAAATTGAGGATTAACGCCTGTTTACGGATCACCCCAACCTGACGGGAAAGAATGGCGGTAGGCACAAAGTTGAGGCTAATCTGGCGCATCTGCTCGCCAAAGCCAGGCATTTCACGATCGGCAACCGCCAGAGTGGCATCGGGCGTCACGTCCCGACGCGCCGGACCTGTCCCTCCAGTGGTCAGCACCAGATGGCAGCTCATTTCATCCACCAGCTCACACAGCGTCTGCTCAATGATATTTTGCTCATCCGGGATCAAACGCGTTTCGATGGAAAACGGGGTGGTGAGGGTGGCAGATAACCACGCTTCAAGCTCCGGGATGCCTTTGTCCTGATAGATACCGCTGGAGGCGCGGTCAGAAACAGAGACTAAACCAATGCGTAATGTGTCCATATTCATTCCGTATAAAAAAGTATGACTTATGGAAATGATACACGCGAAGAGGAGATGCAGACAGGGGGGCGCAAAAGCAAGTGGCCGGGAACCCGGCCACCTTGAATGATTACAGCAGGTCGCCGATCATTTTTTCCAGTTTTTCCTGGTCAACAGCAAACTTACGGATACCGTCCGCCAGTTTGTCTACCGCCATTGGATCCTGGTTGTGCTGCCAGAAGAACTGCGCTTCGGTGATACGCTCCGGACGCGCTTTCACTTCGCCAGTGTAAGACAGTTTACGCTCGATAGCGCCTTCGCTTTCCGCCAGCTCTTTGAGCAGGCCTGGGGCGATGGTCAGACGGTCACAGCCTGCCAGTTCCAGGATCTCGCCGAGGTTACGGAAGCTTGCGCCCATAACCACAGTTTCGTAACCGTGTTGTTTGTAGTACTGGTAGATTTCAGTCACCGACACGACGCCCGGATCTTCAGCCGGCGCGTACTCTTTCTTGTCGGTGTTCGCCTTGTACCAGTCGAGGATACGGCCAACAAACGGAGAGATCAGGAAAACGCCCGCTTCCGCACATGCACGAGCCTGTGCGAAGGAGAACAGCAGCGTCAGGTTACAGTTGATACCTTCTTTTTCCAGCTGCTCAGCCGCGCGGATACCCTGCCAGGTGGACGCCAGTTTGATCAGGATACGATCGTTGCTGATACCAGCATCGTTGTACAGTTTGATCAGGTGTTTGGCTTTGGCGATTGACGCTTCGGTGTCGTAGGACAGGCGGGCATCAACTTCGGTAGAGATACGACCAGGGATCAGCTTGAGGATTTCCAGACCGATATTCACTGCCAGTTTGTCTGATGCATCGATAACCTGCTGAGCACGATCGCTGCTCTGGCCTTTAGCCCAGGCGATTGCGTCATCAATAAGTTTACGGTATTCAGGGATTTGGGCAGCGCCAAGAATCAGAGAAGGGTTGGTCGTTGCATCTTGCGGCTGGTACAACTTCATTGCCGCGATATCTCCGGTGTCAGCCACGACTGTGGTGTATTGACGCAGAGAAGTCAATTTATCCGTCATGATAGTGTTTCTCTTTGAACTTGTTAGGGGGATGTAACCGGTCTTCCCTGATGATAACACGACGTACTGGCAGCGCAACCGCGCATTGAGGCGGCGTAATTATGGTAAACTTGATTTACTAATTGCCTGCGAAGTAGTGCTCTTTTAAGCATAGCGCGACTTTCCATCCTGCACATTGGCATAGACAAGAGGGATGTTAATGCCTGAATTTTTCTCCTTTATCAGTGAAATGCTTTGGGGTTCATTGATGCTCTACCTGCTGCTCGCAGCGGGTATCTGGTTTGTATTTCGTAGCAAATTCATTCCGTTCCGGCTGATAGGCGATTTTTATCAGAATCTCAAAAGCAGCCGAACCCAGTCCGGAGGCTTAACCTCCAGTCAGGCTTTGTTCCTGAGTCTGGCGGGGCGAATGGGTACCGGAAATGTCGCCGGTGTCGCGCTGGCGATCGCCGCAGGCGGGCCTGGCGCTATTTTCTGGATGTGGGTCTCGGCGATAGTCAGTATGGTCATCAGCTTTGCCGAATGTACTCTGGCGCAGCTGTATAAAGAACGCGATGCCAGTCAGCAATTTCGTGGCGGCCCCGCCTGGTATATGGCCAGAGGATTGGGAATGCGCTGGATGGGCGTGCTCTTCTCTCTGTTCTTACTCCTGACCTACGGGTTGCTCTTTAACACCATTCAGGCCAACTCGGTGGCTCGCGCCGTTCACTATGCCTGGAATATCCCGGAGTGGTACACCGGACTGTTCCTCGCGGGTATGCTTTTGCTATTAATAACCAGAGGCCTGAAAGACATTGCCCGCTTTATGCAGTGGGTCGTCCCCGTCATGGCCTTTGCCTGGGTCGCCATGAGTATTGGTATTGGCATCGACAACATCACGCATTTTCCCGCCATGCTGGCAGGGATAGTGAAGAGCGCATTTGGCTGGCAGGAAGCCGCATCTGGCGCCATGGGATACACGCTCAGCCAGGCGCTGACCAGCGGCTTTCAGCGTAGTATGTACTCCAATGAAGCCGGGTTGGGCTCCACGCCAAACGCCGCAGCCGCCGCGGCCTCCTGGCCCCCACATCCTGCGGCGCAAGGTTTTGTGCAAATGGTTGGCGTGGTTGTCGATACCTTCCTGATCTGTACGGCCAGCGCTTTTATCCTTTTGCTGGCAGACAACAACCAGACGGATAACGCCGTCAAAGGCATTGAGATAGTCCAGCAGGCCATGGTCTCCCTCACCGGTCAGTGGGGAGCAAGTTTTGTGGCGGTGATTATTTTTATGTTTGCCTTTAACTCCATCGCCACAAACTATGTTTATGCGGAAAATAACCTGATTTTTTTACGCATCAACAACAAGCGTAACCGCCGGTTACTGCGCGTCGGGATTGTAGTGATGATATTCATTGGTTCGCAGCTGCGTATACCTCTGCTCTGGCATATTACCGATGTCATTATGGCGTTTATGGCTATTACCAACCTGACGGCTATCCTGCTTCTTTCACCAGTGCTCTCTATTGTCGCCGCAGACTATTTACGCCAGAGAAAACTGGGGGTTATCCCGGTTTTCAACGCCAGCCGTTACCCGGAGATCAACCGCCAACTTTCGCCAGGAGCCTGGGATAGCGCTACGGAGAAGCCGGTTAACAATCGCAACTATTGATCAACCCCGGGCAATTTTTTGCTAAAGTCAGCGCAAATTCCCTGCAAGGACTGGATATGCTGATTCTGATCTCACCTGCGAAAACGCTGGATTACCAAAGTGAACTGGCGACGACACGCTACACGCAGCCTGAGTTGCTGGACTATTCACAGCAGCTGATTGCCGTCGCCCGCAAGCTGAGTGCGCCGCAAATCAAAAGCCTGATGGGCATTAGCGATAAACTGGCCGATCTGAATGCCACCCGTTTCCATGACTGGCAACCGAATTTCACGCCAGAAAATGCCCGCCAGGCTATTCTGGCGTTTAAAGGCGACGTTTACACCGGTTTGCAGGCAGAGACGTTCTCCGACGCTGACTTCGATTTCGCCCAGCGGCATCTGCGTATGCTTTCCGGCTTATATGGCGTGTTGCGGCCACTGGATTTGATGCAGCCCTACCGTCTGGAGATGGGCATTCGTCTGGAGAATGCGAAAGGCAAAGATTTGTATCAGTTCTGGGGTGAGACCATCACTCAGCACCTGAACGCGGCTATCAAAGCTCAGGGCGATGATGTGGTGGTTAATCTGGCTTCAGATGAGTACTTCAGATCGGTGAAACCCAAAAACCTGAATGCCCAAATCATCAAGCCTGTGTTCCTCGACGAGAAAAACGGCAAATTTAAAGTGATCAGCTTCTATGCCAAAAAGGCGCGCGGGCTGATGAGTCGCTACATCATCGAAAACCGTCTGACCACGCCAGAACAACTGACCGGGTTCGACAGTGAAGGCTATTTCTTTGATGAGGAGCTGTCAGGGAAAGGTGAACTGGTCTTTAAACGACACGAGCAGTAACGTTATCCCCTCCCGGCCGGGCTGTCTCTTATACACAAATCCTCCGGCAACATTGTCGGGGGATTTTTTTGAATCTTTTCCCCGTTTGTTGATCT